>JACQYG010000058.1 GCA_016208345.1 Chloroflexota bacterium | reverse complement strand
TTCAGCGAAGTAACGCAGGTTTTGCGCTTGATATCCCAGGCCGTAGGCTATCCACCCTGGCCCAGCGGGAGACCTCGGTGGTGATCCCCCAGGGCTTGGCGAAGAGATACTCGAAGGTGTTCAGCGTCCCGAGAATGACTCCGCCCACCACCGCCGGCCAGGCCCTGGTGAAGACAGCACGATAGAGAGCAGCTACCCGCTGGCCGAAGGCCAGGGGCGGGAGCTCCGCGACCACCTGTGGATAGATCCCTCCCCCACGGGACTCCCACCAAAGAACAGCCAGGTAAGCGAGGGTGAGGGCCAGGAGGTTCAAGAGGATCGCCCCACCCCAGCCCAGAGACTTGGGCAGCCAGAATTTGGGTGCCACATTGATGACCATGGTCCACCACCAATCCCAGTTGAGAGCCAGGGCGAACATGCCCAGGAACATCCCCCCCAAGGCTAGCCATGAACCTACGTAGCCCTCACCCATGCGGTAGAGAGACCCCGAGGCACAACCCCCGGCCAGCACCATCCCCAGGCCGAAGAGGAGGCCGCCCAGGAGGGTATGGATGCCCAGGGGAGTGACCCCGCCCGGGATCTTGCTCATGTCCGGCGAGGCCTTGTACATCACCAGGGCAAAACCAATGGTGGCCACGGCCATGCCAGCTACGATACCCTTGATCACCCGGCCATCCTGCAAGAGATAAAGATCCCGGAAGGCCGAGGCGTTATTGGTCATCGCTGTCTCCACTTTCTAGGGACAGCAAGTATCGCACAAACCGCTCATTTTGCCAAGTGAGGTTGTAGTACTAGACTCCGGTAGTCTTCCACCCTGCCTCAATGATCTATCGCTGCCTGGCTCAACGTGGCGTACTTTGCCATGGCCTGGGGCAGCCTCAGGAAGTCCTGGTAGGGTACAGCCACCACCAATTCCTCTTTAGCGAAGGGGCCGAAGTCCAGGGCGCCTCGACAAAGGAGGGTGAGGCTTGGCTTACCGGTGTTGTAGGCCCGGGCCAGAGCCTCGCCGCACACTGCGATCTCCCCCTTGCACTCTGCCTCCACTCCACCCAGGAGAACAGCCAAGGTCATGGCCTGGTTGGCATTCAGGGTGAAAAGCACCACGTCGGCCTCCTCAAGAGGGCCCAGGCGCACGGCCTTGGTTGGAAGGGACAAAACCGGGCCCCCTCAGCAAGGGGCTCGCCCGGGCGACCATCATCCTCGGTCAAGATCTTGACGCCAATGGGAGCATAGCTCAGGCCCAGAAAGGTCTTCACGGCCTGGCCAATCTCTCTCGCCTCAAGCAAGCGGATCCTCCTAGTATGCATAATCAATGCCCCGGTCCAGGCACACCACAGAACTCATAGTAGTCGATGAGATGGGTGATGGTGGGGTGATCGCCACAGACCGGACAGGTGGGGTCACGGCGCAGGTTGACCTGGTGAAACTCCATGGGCAGGGTGTCAACGAGCACAAGCCTCCCGGCCAGGCTCTTGCCAATGCCCAGGACGAGCTTGATGGCCTCCACGGCCTGGATCACCCCTACCAGGCCAGGGAGCACCCCCAAGACCCCGGCCTCGGCACAGGAAGGCACGGTGCCGGGAGGCGGAGGTGCCGGAAAAAGGCAACGGTAACATCCCCGACCAGGGAGAAAGACGGCCACCTGGCCATCAAAACGGAAGATGCTGCCGTCCACCAGGGGTTTATGCAAGAGTACACAGGCATCGTTGACCAGGTAGCGGGTGGGAAAGTTGTCACAGCCGTTGACGATGATGTCGTAACCGCTCAGGATCTCCAGGGCATTCTCCGAGGAGAGAATCACCTGATGGGGGACAACCTGGACATCGGGGTTGATGGCCATGATGGCCTCGGCGGCGGACTCGGTCTTCGGCCGGCCGATGTCGTCCACGTGGTGCAGTATCTGGCGTTGCAGATTGGAGAGGTCCACCACGTCGCCGTCCACGATGCCCAGGGTGCCCACCCCGGCCGCAGCCAGATAGAGGGCAGCGGGGGAGCCCAACCCCCCTGCTCCGATTATTAGGACCTTGGCCGCCAAGAGTTTCTTTTGCCCTCTTCCGCCCACCTCCGGCAGCAGGATATGGCGGCTGTAGCGGACGATCTGCTCCTGACTCAGCGTAACAGCCCCACCGGCGATGGCTGGGATGAAGGCCACCTCATCGCCATCTCGCACCGGGGTTCGTAGCCCCTGGAGGGCATCGATCTCCTCCCGGTTGACAAAGACGCTGATGTGACGAGGGATTTCACCCTTCTCGTTGCAGATGTGATCTTTTAGGCCAGGATAGCTGGCCTCCAAGGCATCCAAGAGCCCGGCGATGTCGCCCGCATTGGCCTCTACCGTGCCCAATCCCTGCGTCAACCGACGCCAGGGAGTAGGAATGTATACGCTGATCGGCATGTGCCTTCCTCCACTCAAAACGTGATGCTCAGATACCTTTCACCCGTATCTGGCAGGATGGTAACGATGGTCCTGCCTGCCCCTAACCTTTGAGCGACCTGTAGAGCAGCGCAAACGTTGGCCCCAGCGGATAGACCAACCAGCAACCCTTCCTCTCGGACTAGCCGGGCGGCAATGGCCTTGGCCTCCTCGTCGGACACCCCAATGATCTCGTCAATGACCTCCCGGTTGAGGACGCCCGGGACGAAGCTGGCGCCGATGCCCTGGATGCCATGGGGGTGCCACCTTCCCCCCTGCACGACCGGCGAACGAGTGGGCTCCACGGCCACCACCAGCAGCGATGGCAGGCGACTTTTCAACACCTCGCCCACGCCGGCGATGGTGCCCCCAGTGCCCACGCCGGCCACAAAAGCGTCCAGGTGGCCCTGGGTTGCCTCCCAGATCTCCTCAGCGGTGGTGCCCCGATGCACTGCGGGGTTGGCGGGATTGGTGAACTGCTGGGGCATGAAGTAATCGGGATGGCCACGCACCAGCTCCTCGGCGGCATGGACGGCCCCGGACATCCCCTCGATGGCCGGGGTGAGGGCCACCTCCGCACCGAACCGGGTCAACAACCGTTGCCGCTCCGGGCTCATGTCCTCCGGCATGGTCAGGATCAGGCGATACCCCTTCACGGCGGCGACCATGGCCAGGCCAATGCCCGTATTGCCGCTGGTGGGCTCCACAATGGTGCCGCCCGGCGAGAGCCGTCCCTGGTTCTCCGCTTCCGCGACCATGGCCAGGGCGATGCGATCCTTGACCGAGCCGGCAGGGTTGCGGCTCTCCAGCTTGGCCAGCACCTGGGCCGCTCCCTCAGGGACCAGCCGTCGCAGCCGGACCAAGGGCGTATCTCCGATCAGCTCCAAAACGCTTTCCACTACCCGCGCCACAACGATCCTCCGAAGGCTGGTTTAGATGTAATACATCTCCCGGCGCACCAGTTGCCGCTGCACCAACCCCTCGATGGTGATAGAGGATAGAATCTCCTGGACCGCCTCATCCACTCGCTGCCATGTTTCCCGCAGGGTGCAAGAGGCGGCCTGATGGCAGCTGCCCGGCTCGCCCACGCATTCCATGGGCGCTGTGGCTCCCTCCAGGGCAGCGAGCACCTCGCCCAGGGTGATCTGCCCTGGTGGCCTGGTCAGGGCATGGCCACCTTGAGGGCCCCGCACGCCGCGCACGAACCCGGCTTTGCCTAGCGTGGACAGCACCTGATCCAGGTAAGCCTCCGGGATCCCCTGGCGGGCGGCGATGTCGGCGCTGGGCACCGTGCCCTGGCCATATCGCCGAGCCAGGTCCATCATCGCCCGCAAGCCATAATCCGTAGTAATAGACACTCTCATGGCCATCGGTCAAAATTCTTTATATTGTAAATCCAGTTACTTAATATTATACAAGGCGAGAAGGATGTTGTCAAGGTTAACCGACCCGTAACCTCCTTCCGCGCTAAAGTAAACGACCCTGACAGGCTAACAACAAGGGGGCTCTACGTCAATAAGTGTGGAGCTAAGATGTGATGGGCACGCGGCAGAAAGCCGAGGAGCATCTTACGGATGTACACCTGAACGTTCCGAAAGCCGTAACTGAGGCGCTTGAGCAGCTTGATCTTGGTATGACAGCCCTCAGTGTACCCATTCGTGATCCGTAGGGTGAAGTACCCGAGGGTTTCCTTGCCCCAGCTGCGGAGGGTCTTGGCCCACAAGAATACTGCGGCGGCGTCGGATGCCTCCATGTTCACCAGCAGGTTGTGCCAGTGGTCCACCGCCGCTTGGCGAGTTGCACACCGGTAGAGACCGCGCACTCGCTCCTTGAGCCAGTGGTGCTCAGCAATCGTGGGGAAGCAGACCCGCATCTCCTCCGGTCTGGCATCCTGCTTGGACGTCAGCCGTTCCTCAGCCTTGAGCAACGGCCAGCGGGGCAGCGTGGTCTTGGCCCTGAGATTAGAGCCGCCGCGTCTCGTCGAGGCGTCGGCTGGCGTCAGCAATGAGGTGGAAGGGGTCCACTACCACCTGTGCCTGTGGCAGCACCTCCCGGACCACCTCCTTGAAGCTCGCCTTCATGTCGATACATACCCCACGCACCCGCACCTTCACTGCTGCCGGCAGGCTCTTAAGGCACGCAGCGTGGCCTGACGATCATCCGGCAGGATCGCCAACACCTGATGGGTCGAGAGACAGGTGATGGTGATGACCAGGCCCTTGCCCCGAAAGCTGTGCTCGTCAATCCCAAGCTTGATTGGCCTCTCTTCTCCCACCAGCACACCCCAGTCACACCACAGCACCGGCAGGCGCAGCAGCATCCGTCGGGCTCGTCCATAACTCACGCCCCAACTGCGCTCGACTGAGGCGAAATTCTGTTCCGCAAGTGCTCCCAACACAGCCACCTGGGCGGCCATAGTCACCCGCTGGCGCTTGACCATCCCCGGCAAGCTCTGGGCAAAGGCACGCCGACAACCAGCACACCAGAGTCGCTGCCGGTGCACCTCCACCCACAACCGCCGCTGCCCCACAAAGCCCCAAAGCAGCCGGCTGGCCTTCTTCGACCGTTGATGCACCCGCGCTGTTAGCTGCCCACAGTGAGGGCAGGCCTCCTCTGTGGGTAGCTCTACTGTCACCCTATCCCCATCCTCCCCCCACATGATCCCCCCCACGCCGTAGCCTTGCAGTCCCAGCAAACCCCTGATATCATCGTCCATGGGCGGTATGATTCACCGATCCTTTCTCTGAAAAGATTTGTCCCCGGTGATCCTACCGCCCTTCCTCCATCCATTCCACACATTTCAGTATAGAGCCGAATAGGCAAGGAGTCCTGGATCAGGCCTTCGCGGTACAGCCACATCAACCGCTCTTCAAACCAGCGGAGCAAAACCATTTCTAGTAGAGTTTCCCCAGCCATGCTCGATCGTACACGGCTCCGGTGCCCTCCCCACGGTTTCTCAGCAAATCGGTTCGCCCCGCAACAGACGCTCGACTTGCTCCGCCCGAGGCATCGAGGGCTCCGCGCCCATGACGGTGACGGCCCGGGCGCCCGCCGCGTTCGCGTACCGCACGGCCTTAACCGGGCTCATGCCGCGCGCCAGCGCTACCGCCAGCCCTCCACAGAACGCATCACCAGCGGCGGTCGTGTCCACAACGGACACCTTATAGGCCGGCACCTCCACTTCCCCCTCCGATCCGACCATGAACGCCCCTCGCGCTCCTAAGGTCAGGATGACCCGATCGAACCCTATCTCCCGCAAACAGTGGGCCGCGACCCGGACGCCAGCCTCATTATCGGTGGGGATACCGGTGAGCTGCGCCGCCTCAACTTCGTTCGGGACAAGGACATCGACCAGCCAGCTGACATCGGCCGGTAAGAGGCGAGCGGGCGCGGGGTTGAGGATGACCAGGACATCTGAGGTACGGGCGATCTCGGCAGCGTGGAAAGATGCCTCCATCGGGACCTCTAGCTGCAACAGGAGAACGTCAGTTGCCCGGATGGCCTCGCGGGCGGCCTCCACATCGGCAACCGAGAGGCGGGTGTTGGCGCGGGGGATGAGGATGATGCTGTTGTCGCCATCGGCATCGATCACCGGTGTCCCGACCCCGGTGCCGACCTCCGGATCCCGCACCACGAAATCCGCATGGATCCCCTCGCGCACCACAGCCTGCATGAACAGATCACCGAACAAATCGGGCCCCATGCGGCCGATCATGTAGACCTCGGCTCCCATGCGCGCTGCCGCCACGGCCTGATTGAACCCCTTACCGCCGACGAACATCCCGAAATCAGTCCCAATCAGCGTTTCCCCTTTCATCGGCCGGCGCGGGGCTTTCACCACCAGGTCCATGACAAAACTGCCGACTACGATAACCCGCGGCTTATCGCCTTTCATTAGATGATCCCCTCCCGTGAATTATAACCCAGATGGGTTTGTCCGATCTGACCAAACATCCGAAGGTTGTTCCTTGCTGTGCTTATGATGGCCGTCTGGTTCATGGGGGTGGCTGGACTAGTTCGAGGGAGATACCGTCCAGGTCGAGGAGGCAGATAGTGTAGCCGCCTTTGTTCACCCCTTCGGTAATGAAGTTGAGGGATTCGGATTTAAACTTAACGTCGAGGGCTTTGAGGCGCTCAAACTCGGCATGGATATCATCCACCATGAAGGCCCAGTGGCCGACGCCAGGGCTGTTGGTCTGGAGCGGGATGACCGGCCCACAGAGACATTCGCATTCGACCAGTTCGATGTGGTATCGGGAAAGCGAGATGGTCATGCCGGGGATGCGCAGTTGGGCCATCTTGAGCCGGGCGTTCCGGCAGCCGACCAGGCGGCGGGTATACTCATTGTCCTGCATCTGCCCACGCACGTACACCTGCCCTAACACCTTGGTTACCACTCTGCCAACCACTGCAGTTTGCTCACGGTGAGCGACACATGCCAGAAGCCGAGAATTATGGCAACACCTCAGGACCTGTTTCTCCATCCGCACCAACGCCTCTCGAGGGGATTGCTCGCCCAGGATCGCGCTTCACCCCCCACCCCCAGGATGTCCTCAACCAGCGGGTAGCGCGAACTTGGGTGGGATCATCACGTAATGGACGATTGTCTTGTCCAGTCAAGGATCGATGGGAGAGCGCTGGACATAGTCCTCAGCTCAGCAGATTATAAAGAAGATCCCTCATGCCCCTCCTGGCCGCACCACCCCGATCGTAAGCAACAGATTGGCATATAGCTGGTCTTCGCCGGTGGCAATCACCACAGCGGTTTGCGGGGTGTTCACCGCATCGTAGAAATCAAAACGCGGGAGCAACTGGATCTCGGCCTCAGGCGGGAGCCATTTCCGGAACTCGGCCACAATCGGGGGTTCGGCCCCGGAGTCCATACGCATGGCATAGGCTGCTTCAACCGGGATGGCGTCCAGCAAAACTTTCAGCACCTCTGCAACGGAGAGCCGCCCTGGCGCCAGATTCAGGTAGATCCGTCGGGTGTGAGGCGGAGCGCCAGTGGCCACGGGATAGTTGGCATCGGCGAGCAGGACCCGGCTGCCGTGGCCGGCCTGGGCCAGGACGGACAGCAACCCGGGGTGCAGAAGGCGATATTTGAGCATGAGCAGGCCCCTATAGGTTAAGATTCAACCGTGGGCCACTGGCCCCTTCTATTCAAGGTCCTGAACCTGAAGGCGTCCAAGGGTGCCGCCCGGGTGGAGCCGCAGGAAATCGACCGCCGTGAAACCTCGCGCCACTGAGACGGCAATGGCCAGAGCATCGCCCAGGGCCAGCATGGCGATGGTGCTGGAGGTCGGCGCCAGCCCCCTGGGGTCAGCCTCCCTGGTGACGCCCAGATTCAGCACCACCGTGCTGACTTCGGCTAGCGGGGAGTCCGGCCGGCTGGTCATGGCGATGATCGGGGCGCCTATCTCCCGCAGGACCACGAGGAGGTTGATGATCTCATCGGAAGCGCCGGAGTGGGAGAGTACCATGACCACATCATCGGCCGTCACCATGCCTGAGTCGCCGTGAAGGGCTTCGGCTGCGTGCATGAAGAAGGCCGGCGTGCCGGTGCTGGCCAGCGTGGCGGCCAGTTTGCGGGCAATATGCCCCGACTTGCCGATCCCGGTCACGACGACCCGGCCCTTGCACGTCAGGATCAGCTCGGCTGCCCGTTCGAACTCCGGCCCAAGCCGAGCGGTGAGGTTCGCGACCGCCTGGGCCTCTTGCTCCAGGACACGGCGGGCGACTTCTTGGATGGTCTGGCGGGTTTGCATATCCATTCACCACTTACAGCTCAAAACTGACTCTACATGTCCCGCCTGCAGTGAGATGAATGCGGCGCAAGCCGACTCCCTCGATCATGACAGTGAGATCACGGGTGCGGTCTAATTCCTCCCGGATGGTCAAATACACCCCCTTTCCATCGACCGGACAATCATGAACACGGCAGCCGTCAATGCCGAAGGCCCGATTCCGGGTCAGGTCGACATAGAGACCGCCGAAGTGGTTTTCCACCAAGGCGCTTCCAGCTAGAGCACCGCCTGAATCCCAGCCGAAAGCGGAGCGCAGTGAGGTCTTATCCATCCCAGTATGGGCGAAATTCTCCGGGCCGATGCCAGCGGGATACTTGTCCCATATGTACGGGCGCGGGTCATTGGGCGAGAACACCCCGATCTTCGATGAGAGATTGCTCGTGGCCGAGCATGAGGTCGCTGACATGCATCTCCTCCTTACCAGTAAAAGAAAGCTGTCTGTCATCTGCCATCTAATGGTTAGCCCTTGATCCCCGTCATGGTGATACCCTGGACGAAGTAACGCTGGAGCACGAGGAAGACGATAAGGGCAGGGGCTGTGGCCAGGCTGGCCCCGGCCATAATCAGGCCATACTCCACAATCGCCGTGGTACCCCCTAACCCGCCGATGAACATGGCGATGCCCACGGGCAGCGTGCGCGCCTTGTCGGTGTTGGTCGCCATCAGAGGCCATAGGAAGGCGTTCCAACTGCTCATGAAGGTGAAGATGGCCAGGCTCGCCAGGGCCGGGCGTGACAGAGGCAAGATGAGCTGCCCGTAGATCTGAAGGCTGGACGCCCCATCAATGCGCGCGGCATCCTCCAGTTCGGTGGGAATGGTACTGAAGAACTGGCGCAAGAGGAAGACGCCAAAGCAATTGGCCACCACCGGCAGAATGAGCGCCTCGTAGGTATTCAGGAGCTTCAGCCGGTTGAATAGCATGAAGAGAGGGACAACGGTGGCCTCCACCGGGATCATCAACCCGGAGACGATGAGGATGAAGATGAGATCGCGCCCAGGGAACTGCATGCGCGCCAGGGGATAGGCCGCCAGAGAATCCAGGATGAGCACCCCGATTCGTCGCGCAGCCAAATTCGTCAGCCATTCGCATGGTGGCGATGTACATCTTGCATTGTTGCAAGACTTGGGTTGCGGTGAGTTCAGCAGCTTCGTCGGTGCCGAGTTTGAATTGCATTCCTTTCGCGCGTAGCCAATCGTACACCGTGCGTGCTTCTTCGTCCGAGACAGTTCGCATCTTGGCATACAGTGCTGATTGGCTAAGACGCTCTTTGAACACGCCGGTGGAATGTAGCAATTCATCCGGGATGATCGCATTGTACATCCCCATGCAGCCTTCGTCGAAAATGCCCATAATCGCTTTTTGCTTGTGAAATTCCTGCGCGAATTGGATGCCGATTTTGGCGGCACGGGCAGGGACGCCGGCTTCCTCGTACGGCACCACGTGAGAAGTGTCATGCGACACGTGACCCTTTTTCAGCCACGCGCGCACTCCATTGACGAAGAAATCATCAGAAAATCTTCACTCCAGAGTGTACTGTACTTGACGCCAGCTTTGGTGAGACACGCATTCAAGCTGAGCAAACCCACCAGACCGGGCCAGGTGCCGCTCCAGTTGGCAACGGTCAAAATGGGACCCGATGGGTCCAGAGACCAGGCAGCACGTGATGGCTGTATTGCCAGACGGCTTCCGCCACAATCAGGGATGCATCGTTAGGGATCGCGCGGAAAATTTCGATGCCGTACTTTTGGCTGTCAATGAATCCGTGCTTTTTCGCTGGATCGTAGGTATGGGCGCGTTGAACTTGTGCGCCCTCGCGTTCGAGAACAGCGATCAGCGGTTTCTCCATGGCCTCCTGAGCGGGCCAGCAATTCTGATTGGCCGAGAGGCGCAAATCGCCGCTCGCCACAAGATAGATGGTTTGCATATGACCACCTCCTGGTAATCACACCAATCCTTGTTTCTTGAGGAACGCATCGGCTTCGGCACGCGTGGGGAAAGAGGTTTGCGTCCCAACGCGCGTCACGGAAAGCGCCGCAATGGCATTCGCGCGACGGATCACGTCGCGTAATGCCAACCCTTCGGCAAGATAAACCGCCAGACTGCCGATAAAGGAATCGCCCGCCCCGGTAGGATCAACCGCGTCCACATGAATGACCGGAATGTGCTCCACGGCGTTTTGCTCCGCCAACAATGCCCCGCGCTCGCCGAGGGTCAAGATAATCGTCTTCGGTCCACGCGCGAGCAGTTGACGCGCGGCGCGTTCCGCCTCCTCCAACGTTTTCGCCGATTGTCCGGTGAGGAGTTCCGTCTCGGTTTCGTTAGGCGCACAGATGTCCGTCAGTTGCAAGAGTTCATCACTTCTTCGGCTATCGCTGAGGAGTGGCGCGGCGGGTGCGGGATTGAGAATCGTGCGGACGCCGCTCGACCTGGCAATGCGAAATGCCTTAAGGGTTGTCTCGACGGGTACCTCTAACTGACAAACGAGCACATCGGCTGCTTGAATTGCCGCACGCGCGGTTTGCACATCCGCTGGAGACAAAGCCATATTCGCGCCCGGCACAATGGCGATAAAATTTTGCGCCTGGTCATCCAAAAAGATGGATGCGACCCCAGAGGAACACGATGTGTCAAAAAAGATGTAGGTGGTGTCAATGCCTTGCTCGCGATAATTCTTCAGCGTCCCCTCGCCGAACACATCGCGGGCGAGTTTAGTTACCATCGTGACCTCGGCGCCGAGTCTGGCTGCCGTCACCGCTTGGTTCGCTCCTTTTCCTCCATAGCCGATGTGAAACGAATGCCCGATCAGCGTTTCACCGAGTTTGGGCAGCCGCGGCGCTTGGATCACTAGATCAATATTGGAACTACCCACCACACAGATTTTAGGAGGCTTTCTTTCTCGCACGGGAGACCCTCGTTTCGGCGCGAATCACAGATAACTCCTCACCGTTGAATACCTGTGCTCTCTGCAGAGATCAAATGCAGCAAATCCTCGCGTGTGCACCAGGGGGCATCTCCCAGGTAACTCTGCTTGAGTGCCGCCATCCCTGCCGCCCAGGCAAGCCCGGTGCCGGTACCTCCTTCAAGATAGCCGCCGATAAAGCCAGCAGCAAAAGCATCGCCTGTGCCCAATGGATCCACCACTTGGACCGGATAACGCCGCGTGAGGAAGTGCGCGGTTCCATCAAACGCGACCGCGCCGGCTTCGCCCGCTGTGATGACCACTACCCGCGCCCCGAAACGCCGGGCCCATGTCCGCGCGACGCTCTCAGCATCTCCTGCATCGTCAAATAGAATACACGCATCACGCAAAGGGCAAAAGATCATCGCGACACGATGCAGAATCGGCTCTAACGCGGCGCGTGCTTCTGCTGGTGTCCAGAGCCGCGAGCGATAGTTGACGTCGAAGGAGACCGTGATGGGGGCATTGGCCACTTCTTCTAAGGCGTGATGCACCAGAGCGCGGCACTGGGGACTAAGGGCTGGCGTAATACCGGTGAGATGCAACCAGCGTGCGGTGCGCACAAAATCCCAGTCCACCTCGTCGGGATCGATCAGGCTAAAGGCAGAACCAGCGCGATCATAGTACGCCTGTCCTGGACGTGGTGGGACAGGCGGCTCAAAATACCACAGTCCCACGCGACCGCTCGATGCCCAGATGATCCGTGAGACATCCACGCCGTGCGCGCGAGTGCGTCCTGCGAGACGGCGTCCCAAAGGACTGTCAGGCAAGCGCGAAATCCAAGCCGTCTTCCAGCCCAGACGCGCCAGGGCAATCGCCACATTGGATTCGGCGCCACCGGTATCCACGCGATAGTACTCGGCTTGCTCCAGGGTTTGATCGCTCGCCGGCGTAAAGCGAAGCATCGTTTCGCCGATGGTCACCACGTCTAACATTCGATATGATCTCCGAAAGGGTGGAGCATCCTGCTGAACTTCCCAGGATGCTCCACCTCTAGTCTGCATCTGTAAAGCCTTTCCCAGAAAGACAGGTCCCGAGGGCATTTCAATTTGCTTGTGCGACACTTTACGGATGCGAACTATCTACAGCCATCCACCCGCGCGCAGAATCTCTGCAACCTGCCGTCTCTCTTCAGCATCCAAGGGGCGCATCGGCGCCGCTGGCGGACCTACCTCGACGCCTATCAAGTTCAGCGCGCATTTTAAGCCAACAATGATTCCGGTTTGGTGAGAACCATGAACTACATCGTAAATACGCGTCAGCGCGATCACCTGTGTCTGGTAGCGAATGCTGGTTGGCCAGTCGCCAGCAATGGCAGCATCGTAGGCTGCCACGAGGTCTCGCGCGGCGATATTGCCAATTGAAGGTACCGTACCCTGCGCGCCGATGAGAATGGCAACGTCCGTCAAATGGTCCGATCCCAGCAACATTCGGAAATCTTGCCCATTGGCGCGGAGAGCGAGGAGCGCTTGGCGAAACTCGGTAACATTGCCAGCTGAATCTTTCAGACCGATAATCTGGGGATAGCGCGCCAGTTGCAAGTAGGTATCCAGGGTCATTCCCACTTTTGTGTTCTGGGGAATATTGTAGAGCAAGATAGGGAGAGGTGTGGCTTGAGCAATGGCCTGGATATGGTCGACAATCTCGCGCTGACTGGGCGGGTAATAGTAAGGCGTTGTCGCCACTACAACGTCTACCTCCAACTCAGCCGCCCATCGAGCGCGAGCGACAGCCAAAGTAGTGGTGGGGGCGATGGCGCCGGCCAGGATGGGCACCCGCCGCCGGGCGGCTTCCACGCTGTAACGCACCAGGTTTCGCCATTGGATATCGTCCAGGGCCGCCACCTCGCCGGTCGTCCCGGCGACAAAGATACCATGCGCGCCTTGACCAATGATGAAATTGACCAGAGCGTGCACACCTTTTTCGCTGACCGTGTAACCGTCCCGCTCCAATGGAGTGACCATTGGTGGAATGATGCCGCGCAAGCGCGATCGGTCAAATGCTTGCGAAGGGTTGTTTTCCACGCTTTCTCCTTGCTGCTATGAGATTAGACTTGGCGCGCGGTTATCAGCTTTTTAGCCAGCGGGACAAGCGGCAGGATCCAGACCACCAAAGTCAGCGTTCCCAATATAGTCGCAACTGGACGGCTGAAGAAAAGAGTGAGATCGCCTTCGCTTTTTATGAGACTGATCATAAAGCTTTGTTCCAGGAGCGGACCGAGAACGAGCGCCAGGACAATCGGCGCGACCGGGAAACCGTTGGCTTCGAGGAGAACCCCCAAGAGCCCCATGACCAGCATCAAGCCCACGTCGAAGACATCGTTGTTGATCGCATATGCACCTATGATGCACATCAGGAGGATGATCGGCATCAGAACATTGCGCGGCACGCGGAGAAGATGACTGCTGGCGCGGATCGCCGCAAAGCCAAAGGGGACCATCAGCAGGTTCGCCAGAATGAAGGTGACGTAGATGGCGATGAGAATGTTGGTATAGTCGTGCAAAATCGCGGGACCCGGGCGCAGCCCTTTCAGCATCAGAATGCCGATAACGACGGCGGTGAACGCGTCTCCCGGAATGCCGAAGACGAGGGTGGGAATCCATTCGGCGGCGAGATCGGAGTTGTTGGCTACCCCCGCCTCCACGACGACCTCCATTGATCCCCTGCCGTATTTCTCGGGTTCCTTGGAGAAGCGCTTGGAGACCCCATAGGCCAGCCACGCTCCGATATCTGCGCCGGCACCCGGCAACACCCCAGTGATCAGCCCAACGATTCCTCCGCGCAGGGCATTGAGCCGGTAGCGCCAGACCGTGCCGATTGCCGGAAGAAAGGATGCGCCTTTTTCTAACTTGGCGTAGGCAAGGTGCATTTTTCCCCTGAGGACAATTCGCAGCACCTCGCTGACCCCAAAGAGACCGATCATCGCGGGGATGAAACTGATGCCGCCCAGCAGGTTGGGATTGCCGAACGTAAAACGCTGAAAGCCCAGGGTGATGTCAATTCCCACCGTAGACAAAAAGAGCCCAAGTACGACGGCAACCAGTCCTTTGATTGGCGATGCGGTAGCGATAAAAGCCGTTGTGCTCAGCCCCAGGAGGGCTAGCCAGAAAAACTCGTAACTGCTGAACGTCAGGGCGAACTCGGCGAGTGCCGACGCGCCCACGATCAATGCAACTGCCCCCATCAGGCCTCCAAGTGCAGAGGCGATGACATCCACCCCCAGTACCAGGCGCGCTTGTCCTTGCTGGCTGAGCGCGTACGAGTCGTCCGTATAGGCAGCCGAGGCAGGCGTCCCAGGCATGCGGAGCAAAGCGCCCGGAATGTCTCCGGCAAAAATGCCCATCGCCTGCAAGGTGACAATCGCCGCGAGCGCGGGCACAGGGTCAAGGAAGAAAGCAAAGGGGACGAAAAGGGCTACCGCCATCGTAACGGTCAAACCAGGCATAGCCCCGATAAACAAGCCGTAAAAGGTAGCAAGCAGGATGACGGCGATCACCGTGGGATCGGCAAGAGAGGCAAGGCTTTGCAGGATGATGTCAAGCATTACAGCCAATACTTGAATATCCCGCTGTGCAAGGGAACATGCAGGATACGATTAAAGAGGATGTAGATTGCTAAAGTCAGGCCAATGCCCAGCACGATGCTCCAGCGCAGAGATACTCCTGTTCTGAACATCAGAGCGATCAAGATAATGATCGCCATCGGGATGAAGCCCAATGTGTCTACCAACAGGATGTAGAAGATGACTGCCAGGACGACGAGCAGGGCATTGATCTTTTCTCGACTGGGATAGTCAGAAAGAGGGGGCTTCCAGGCCCAGGCGCGCTTCACCACCGCGTTGCCTGCGATCCCCCATCCGGAGAGCACAAAGAGTACGCCCAGCAACTGTGGAAAAAGCCCCGGCCCCGGATAGCCCCCCGCGAGATTCGGGAAGGTCCGGGCTTCAAGAAAGATGTATGCGCCAGCGATGGCAATGACACTTCCAAGAAGCACGTCCCAGGTACCCAAATGCGCCTCCTACTTGATAAAGCCGCCCGCCTTCAAGAGTTTCCCATTGGTTTCCTGTTGCTCCTCCAGGAACTTGACAAAGTCCTTGGAGCCCTTGTAATCGAGCCAGAAACCACTGGTCTTGATAAAGTTGGTGAACTCTGGGGACTTGACGGCTTTCTCTACGGCCTTGTCCAGGATGTCAATGATGCTGTCTGGCGTTCTGGCGGGCGCAGCAATACCTGCCCAACCGCCGATAGCAAAGTCGTGCCCCAATTCCTTGAGGGTTGGAACATCGGGGAGGGCATCCCACCGCTTGTCTGCCATCACGGCCAGGATACGTGCTTTCCCTGCCTGTACCATCGGCAGCGATTCTGCAGGACTACAAGTGCAGATGTCCACGCCCCCAGCGGCTAGCTCGGCGAGGGCAGGCGCCGCCCCGGCGCTGGGAACCCATTTGACAGCATCGAGGCTAAGCCCCGCCGCCATCAGCCATCCGACTCGCGCCAGGTCCCAGATGCCGCCTGCCGCGGTGCCAGACGCCTTCAGTTTGCCTGGATTGGCTTTAACGTACTCCATCAGTTCCTTGTAGTCCTTCCAGGGAGCATCGGCGCGAACGGTGATGCCGGCGCGATTGTTGATGAGCAGGGCAATGGGCTTGTAGTCCTTGTAGGTCAGGCTCGTGGTACCCAACCAGTTCATCATCGTCACCTCGATGGTGATCATCCCGAGCGTGTAGCCATCAGGGTCTGCCGTCGCCGTTGCCGTATGCCCGACGACACCACCACCACCGGTGCGATTGACCACCCCCATCGGCTGTTTCAGGTCCTTCTCCAGGACAGCGGCAAGCGCGCGCGCCGTACGGTCAGTGCCGCCGCCGGCCCCCCACGGCACATTGATCGTTATGCCCTTGGCTGGATAAGCCAGCGTGGGCGGGGCGCAAGCCGTCACCAGCCCAAGCAGCAGAACGACGATGCCCAGCGAGCAGAGCGCTGCGCGAGCAACTCTTGACTTGTTCATCACACACCTCCACAATGTTTGTTCGACCGGGGCTTGCCATAGCCAACGCTCAGCAAGGAGCGCGCCCCATGGCCATTACAAAACTAGACGCAACTCTGCTTTGTCTTGTGGACCACCTCCCCTACATACGCACGCGCGAATAGCGCACGCCACAACAATGCCCGATAACTTCATGCCTCACCTCGTTGGTGCTGTGGTGGAGCCGCGGATGATCAGCTCGGGTTGCAGGACGATTGTCTTAACGGGTTCATGAGCACCCTCCCGCAGCCGACGGAACAGCAGACGTGCCGCCTCAGCACCGATCTGATACGTGGGCTGGCGCACCGCCGTCAGGGGTGGCACCAGCAGGGGCAGCCAGGGCATATCGTCAAAGCCGATGACGGAGATATCGTGGGGGATGCGCAGGCCACGCTCGTGAATGGCCTGGAGCGTGCCCATGGTCATCAGATTATTGACGGCGAAGATGGCCGTGGGGCGAGGGTCAAGGCCAAGGAGCTCGCTGGCAGCTCCATAGCCGCCCGATTCCTTGAAGTTCCCCGTGCGGATGATGGTCTCATCAACCGGAATCCTGTGCTCTCGCAGGGCCTTCTCGTAGCCCTGGCGCCGCTCCTGCCCCACCGAGACGTGTAGGGGTGCGCCCACTAAGCCGATGCGCTGATGCCCCAGGCCGATGAGGTGCGCTGTGGCCTGGTAAGCCCCGGCAACATTATCTAGGGTAACGGAGTCCGTGGCCAGGCCGGGCACCTTGCGATCAGCCATCACTATAGGGATGTGGCGATTGAGGAGAGGGGTGCAACAGTCCCCGCTGGTGGGGATGATAATGACGCCGGCCACGCGCTCCGTGGAGAGGACATCAACGTAGAGCTGCTCCTTCTGCGGATCTTCGTCGGAATTGCACAGGAGGACGGTGTACTGGTTCGCATAGGCCACGTCCTCAACGGCGCGTACGAGGGCGGTGAAGAAGGGGTTCTGGATGTCGGAGATGATGAGGCCGATGACCCGGGCACTCTGGTTGCGCATGTTACGGGCGATGCCACTGGGCCGATAGTCCATCTCGGTCATGGCTTGCAGGACCCGCTCGCGCAGGCGTAGCTTGACCCGCGGATTCTGGTTGAGGACGCGGGAGACCGTGGCAACGGAGACGCCCGCCCGGGCCGCAACGTCTTTGATACGCATTCTTTACTGGTAAAGAAAATGGAATCGGTTACTTGGAATTGATTACATTGTAACCGATTTCTATTGCGTTGTCAAGAGGAATCTGTGCGTGTCGAACGAAGATCGCAAAACTGGTCTGAATGCGGTATAATGGGGCATCTTGTTCAGGAGGCTATCTCCATGCCACAACGCTTCAGAAAGACCTTCAAGGAGAGCTTTTTCGGCGACTTCATCTACTCAATGGCTATCCCAGAGGACCATTTCCTGGTCCAATTGGATAAAGTGATCAACTGGGAGCAGTTCACTCCCCTTCTCGTTGAAGCCTACAAGGGCAAGGCTGAGCGCGGGGAAGTGCCCTACCAGCCCGTCATGATTCTCAAGATGCTTCTGCTCTCCTATCTGTACGACATCTCCGAACGCCGCACGGAGGATTTCTGCAACTACTACCTGCCAGCCAAAGCCTTCATCGGCCTCGGCATTACCGACCGGGCGCCCGATCACAGCACATTAACCGCATTCAAGGTGCGCCTGCTTGAGCACAAGGGACTGCAGGATTACGAGAGGCTTTTCGACAGCATCATTCAGCAAGCCCAGGCGGCCGGCATCCAGTTCGGCGGCGTTCAAGTGGTCGACGCCGTGCATACCGTTGCCAATGTCAATAACGAGAAAGACCGCAAGCGCCTTGAGCAAGGGAAGCCATCAGCGGATCCCGATGCCACGGTCGTGACCAAGGGGACGCGCACGGTGACGGAACCCGATGGGACGACGCACAAGGAAGAGGTCAAGTATCTGGGCTACAAGACCCACGTCAGCCTGGATGCAGAGACCGGGATTGTCACCAGCATCAAACCGACGATTGGTGAGTCGGCTGACAACAAGCAGATGCCCGACCTGATCAAACATGATGCCAAAATGGGTGTTCCAGCCGACACCTACGCCGGCGACAAGGGCTATGATGACGGAG
>JACQYG010000087.1 GCA_016208345.1 Chloroflexota bacterium | reverse complement strand
GGGGTGTCCCACTCGTACATGTACACGGCGATGAAGTTGAAGAGCAGGCTGGCCGCCATTGGAGAATGGACCGCCGTTTGGACTGCCACCACCTTGATCTCACCGCTTTGCAGGCGAGCCAGGACCTCCTCCAGGTGAGCCAGATCCATGACGTCCCTCAGGCAGTCCCGGTAGGTCTCGGCCACGATAGGGAAGTAGTCGAACCGCCGGGCGATCTGCAAGAGGTCCTTGGAGCGCAGGCGTTGCAGCCAGAAGGGGGTGCGCCGGCCGGCCCTGGCCCGGGGCAACAGGAGGGCCCGGGCGGCGTTTTGCCGGAACTGAGCTCCGAAGAGGGGCGAATCAGGCAGCTCGGCCAGGAGACGCTCCCGGGCCTCCGCCGGTCGCAGGCGCTGGACGATATTCAGAGGCGGCGGCGCGTCGGAACGGGGAAAGCGAAAAAGTATGCCGTCGTCGCTGATCTGGGTCTCCACCTCCACGCCGGTGCTTTCGCGCAAGAGGCTGGCTATGACCAGGGCCCAGGGGCCATTGACCCGGCCTCCGAAGGTGGAATGGACCACCAGCCGGTAGTCGCCGATGGCATCCTGGAACAGCTCTACGATCACGGTCTTGTCCGATGATATCTCTCCGGCAGCATCGAGCTGGCGGCGCACGTAAGAGGCCACGTTGAGGGCAGAGTTCTCGTCCAGGGCGTACTCGTCCCGGAGCCAACGGAGCAGCTCCGGACTATCTATGCGCCGGGCCACCTCCCGTCGGAGGCGCCCGATGGCTATCCCCAGCTCATAAGGCCGCCAGGGCAGGTCGCCCTTCCAGAAGGGCATCCTGGGCACGGCCTCGGGGGCCTCGGCCACGATGACACGATCTGCGGTGATATCCAGGGCCCGCCAGGTCTGGCTCCCCAGGATGAAGGCGTCGCCGGCCCTGGTCTCGTATACGAATTCCTCGTCCAGCTCGCCGATCTTGGTGGTGCCATCAGCCAGGTAGGCCCCGAAAGCTCCCCGGTCAGGGATGGTGCCCGGGTTAGAGAGGGCCAGAAGGCGGCTGCCGGGGAGAGCGTAGAGGCGGTCGAGGGTGCGGTCCCAGGATATGCGGGCCCGTAACTCCCGGAAGGCCTGGCTGGGATAGCGCCCGGAGAGCATCTCCAGTACCGAGTCGAAGGCCGCCCTGGAAAGCCCATGGTAGGGATAGGCCTGGCGTACCAGGTCGTATAGCCCCGAGGTGTCCCAGGGCTCGACAGAGACGGCGGCCACCACCTGCTGGGCCAGGACGTCCAGGCAGTTCTGGGGCGTGTAGGTGGGCTCCACTTCGCCGCGACGCATGCCGCCGGCCACAGCGGTGGCCTCCACCAGGTCCTCCCGGTGAGTGGCGAAGATGCGGCCCCGGCTCGTCTCTCCCACCAGGTGACCGGAACGGCCCACCCGCTGGAGGCCCCGGGCCACGCCCCGGGGCGACTGGAGCTGGACCACCAGGTCCACCGCCCCGATGTCGATGCCCAGCTCCAGGGAGCTGGTACCCACCAGGGCGGGGAGCCGGCCGGCCTTAAGGTCGGCTTCCATCCGGAGCCGGGCCTCCCGGGACATGCTGCCATGATGGGCCCGGATGACACCAGGACCGAAGTGCTCGTTCAGTTTGTCGGCTATGCGCTCGGCCAGGCGACGATTGTTGACGTAGATGAGGGTGGTTCGGTGCTGGCGGATGAGCTCCACCAGTTGCGGGACAATGGTGGGCCAGATGGACTCGCCACCCAATTCCCGGAAGTCGGCCACTGTAGTTATCACCTTCAGGTCCAGGGGCTTCTGATACCCGGCGTCCACGATGGTTACCGGTCGGGGGACCAGTTGGCGGGAGCCATCCGGGGCAGTTTGCCAGGACTGGCCGCCCAGGTAGCGAGCCACTTCTTCCAGCGGCTTTTGAGTGGCGGAGAGGCCCAGGCGCTGCACCGGCCGCCCGACCAGGTGCTCCAGGCGCTCCAGGGAGAGGGCCAGGTGCACGCCCCGCTTATTGCCGCAGAGGGTGTGGATCTCGTCCACGATGGCGGTCTGGACCTGGGTGAACAACTCCCGGGCCCGGGGGCTGGTGAGCATCAGGTAGAGGGACTCCGGGGTGGTGATCAGGATGTGGGGCGGGTGGTGGAGCATGGAGGTCCGGGCGCTGCTGGGAGTGTCGCCGGTGCGCACGGCGGCCCGCAGGGGTGGCAGGGCCTGGCCCAGCTTTGCGGCGGCCCGACGGATGCCGTCCAGGGGGGCCCGAAGGTTACGTTCGATGTCGTTGTTCAGGGCCTTGAGAGGGGAGACATAGAGGAGACGGATGCCGGGTGACGTGATCCCTGCCTCCAGCTCGGCGTAGATCCGGTCAATGCCCCACAGGAAGGCAGCCAGGGTCTTGCCCGATCCGGTGGGAGCCAGGATAATGGTGTTTTCTCCGGCCCGGACGGGGGGCCATCCCTGGACCTGGGGTGGTGTGGGCTGGCCGAAGGCCTCCCGGAACCAGGCCCGGACGGCGGGAGAGAAGGCGTCCAGGACCTCGTAGGTATCGGAATCATCCATCTGTGCCCTCCCTGCAGTGGAGTTGGACTTGGATCGGGCCGGGCCGAGACGTTAAACGCTGAACGTTAAACTGCGGCGAAGACGACGGCCTGCCCTGGATTATACCATATAAACCGGCTATCCATCATGGACTCGAATAGGCCGTGGTTTCCGGGGCAGCCGGTGCGGGCACCGAATGGGCCGCTACGTGTCCGTAGCATGGGAGCTTGGCTCCGAGGTCCGGTCGCCGTGACGACGCGGTAGCTGGGGCGCCTCGCTCCGGTCCCTGAGCTACTGCGGGTTGACGTCGGCCCGGGGCCGTGCTACACTGGCAGGCGTTGAGCTATAGGCGGAGGCGGAAGCGCACATCTCTTTAACTAGTAAAGAATCGAGAAGATGAGCACCGACGCCACTTTTGACATCGCCTTCATTGGCCACTACACCAAGGATACCGTGGTAACGCCCCAAGAGACCAAGATCATCCAAGGCGGGGCCTTCAACTACGGCTGCCACGTGGCGGCCAGGATGGGCCTTCGGGCGGCGGTGGTTACCCGGCTGGCCCGGGAGGACTTCGATGTGGTGGAGACGTTGACCCGGATGGGCGTCCGGGTCTTCGCCACACCCACCCAGGAATCCACCTGCTTGAAACTGGTCTACGCCACCGAGGACCTGGACCAGCGGACCATCTACACCGTGGGTTTTGCCGGGCCGTTTACGCCGGAGGAGGTGGAACCGGTCCAGGCCCAGGCCTACCATATCGGGGCTTCCATCCGGGGGGAGGTGCCGCTGGAGGTGATCCAGGCTCTGGCCTGGAAGAAGGCTAGAGTTTCCTTGGATGTACAGGGGTTCGTCCGCATCAATGACCATGGCAAGCTCATCTTTCAGGACTGGCCCCAGAAGGCAGAGGTCCTCCAGTACCTGGACGTCCTTAAAGCCGATGCGGTGGAGGCGGAGATGCTCACCGGCACCACGGACCGCAGGGAAGCCGCCAAAGCCCTGGCGGGGCTGGGGCCCAGCGAGGTGGTCCTGACTTACGGGCAGAGTGTCCTGGTCTATGCCTGGGGACGCTTTCACGAAGCGCCCTTTGTGCCGGCCCAGATCAAGGGGCGCACCGGCCGGGGAGACACCTGTATCGCCGCCTATCTCGGAAAGAGGCTCTCCGCTTCGCCAGCCCAGGCCACGGTTTGGACCGCTGCTCTGACCAGCCTGAAGCTGGAAACCCCCGGCCCCTTCCGCCGGGACATTGCCGACGTGGAACGCCTTATCCGCGACAGGTACAGCTCATCAGTCGCGTAGGGCCACAATCAACGTGGCGTCGGAGCCCGCCTCCAACGTCGAGGCCATTCATCCGGGGGCCAAACCCTCGGGCAAACATGAATACTACTGGCAGACGAGCGGCTGGCGCGAAACCGGCTGACCTTCCCTGCGTATTACAATACGAGGATTTACTCACTGGTCCCAGCCTTGATCTTTGGACCTTGAGGAGGGTGACACTGTGGATGACCGACAAGGGTGCCTGGCCGGGCTTCTGGAGATGCTCTTCGTCACGGCGATCTTTGACTGGCTGGAGGAGCGCTTCGGCTTCGGCCGTGGTTGCTCTTGCACCGGGTGCGGTTGCGGCGTTCTCATCTTGATCGTCTTCATCATCGTCATGTGCCAGATCGCCTTCGGCACCAACTGGTTCAAAATATTCGGTTTCTAGCACGGGACGCTGTCACGGCCGTAATGGCCTACACTATCCGCAGCCGATCCGTTCCAACCGACCTTGCCATGGCCCTTGACGGCGGCACCTTTTCGGGGGTATAATCCGCCAAAACCCCACCCCGAGGGGCCCTGCTTTGAAACGTCTGCTCATTTCGTTGATCGCTGCGACCACGTTGGCCGGTTGCTCGACCACCCCGGAACCTACGACCACCCCCATCCCCACCTGGACACCTTTGCCCACGTTCACACCCACGGCGATACCGACGCCGACGGCCCCCCCGTCTCCCACGGCTACCGCCACGCCGGCGGCACCGCCATAGACTTCTTCAGCGGGGATTCCGGGGTCCAAGTGGTCATGGGCACCGAGGTGGTGGCGGCCAAGGACGGCACGGTGATTCGGGCTGACATGGACTATCAGGAGCCGACCAAGGCCCAGATGGACCAGTACCTGGCCATTGCCAGGGAGAAGGGCTTCACCCCGCCGGACATCCTGGACAAGCTCCGGGGCCGACAGGTGTGGATCAGGCACGAGAAGGACGTCGTCACCCGCTACGTGCACCTGAGCGGCATCGCCTCCGGCATCACCGTGGGGGTGGCGGTGCAGAAAGGTCAGCTCATTGCCTATGTGGGGAACTCCGGCACGCCGGAGGCTGCCGAGGGTACTTCCGACGGGCCGCACCTACACTTTGAGATCCGCATCGGGGATACCTATGCTGGTCAGGGGCTCACCATGCTGGAGACCCGTCTCCTGTACGAGAAGATCTTCGCCAATGGAAGATAGGGAATAAGGGGTAGGGGATATTCGTGCTATGCTCTGTCCGGTAGCTCCAAGAGATAGTGACCGTAGGCGTTGATCACCATGGTCTGGCCCAGGCGCGTGATGCGCTGGTCCCTCTGGTACGACAGGTGGCTGTGGCCGTGGAGGAGGTAGCTCGGCCGATGCCGCCGGATGAGCCCGTTGAAGCTCTCAAACCCCTGGTGGCACAGGTCCTCGGCGTCGTGGCAGCCCCGGGGGGGCGCATGGGTGACCACGATGTCCAACCCCCCATGCAGCCACACCATCGGCGTTAGTCTCCAGGTCTTCAGCCGCATCTGCCACTCCTGGTACTGGCACTCCTTGCCATTGTACCAGTGGGAGCCTTCCAGCCCGGCGATCCTCCACCCACGGAAATCCACCAGCCTCCCATCTAGATCTTCACCGCCCTCCGGCGGCTCCTGGGCGTAGCTCTCGTCGTGATTGCCGCACACATAGTACACTGGCACGTTGAAGGCAGAGCTGAGGAACGAGAGGTAGCTGGCCTGCAGGTCACCGCAGGACAGCACCAGGTCAATCCGCGGCCACTGTTCGCGCTGGAAGTGGTCGTACAGGATAGATTCTTCGACGTCGCTCACCACCAGGATTCTCATAGGACATCCAGCCCCGGGGGTTCGTTGGCGACAGGCTGCTCCCGGCGACGGCGCTGGATGGGCCTCCGGAGCCGGCGCAGCCGCCTCCCAATGCGTCTCAACATCACTCGTACCGAGCCGCCCCCAAAGCGGGCGGCAAAGTCCTGGGCCGCCCGCTCCGGCCCCAGGTCTCGGCCAGCCTGCTGGGCCAGGAAATAGCGGTGGTCCATAATCCAAACGTAGAGGTCGGCCTCGGTGCGGTTGGGAAAGGCCCCCAAGATCTGATGCTCCCGGATCACGTTGACCACTGGCAGGTAGACGTTCTCGTACCAACTGGCCACAGCCTTGTCCTGGGACAGGGGCGAGCTTTGCTCGGTCTCCAGGTAGTACTTGTGCACCATAATGTGGTCCCAGAGCTTATCGTACATGCCCGGGATGCTGAAACGGATCTCCTCTCTGGGGTAGAGTCGGTCGAAGTTGGTGCGCTCCAGGAACTCGGCGTATTCCCCTTGGGCCTCCAGGTCCTCCGGGCGCATGTCGGCGGTCATGGGCAACCGGGTAACGCATTCGATGATCTCGGCGTCGATGAAAGCCACACCCTGTTCCCGGGCCACGGATACCCGATGGTTACCGTCCCGGACGAAATAGGCCTCGCCCACCTTGTAGAGCTGCACTGGAGGCAGCTCTTGGTGATGGTAGTAGGCCATGTCGATGCGTTTCCAACGTTCCTTGGTATGCCAGCGCAGAGGAAGGAAGGCCCGGTCGAAATCCATGTAGCGGCCCACACTGCCGACGATCTTATCCACCGGGACCGTTTGGAGCCCGCGGTAGCTTTGGCAGCTAAGTCTCAGCGTATCGGTGACCTGGTCAAAGGACAGGAGGTAGCGGGATTTGCCGGTGATGACGGTGAAGATCTCGCGCCAGAAGGCCTTGGTAAAGGCCCGGTTGAAATCTGATTCCGCTTTGAAACGGGCCAGATCCATCGTTGTGGTTCACCTCGCAACATCGTAGAGACAGAGTACGCAGGCAATTGTACCATTGGTGACGGCAGGGTGCAAGGTCGTGAAGAGGTTCGCTTCTTTATAAAGAAATTGCACGAGAATCCGACAAGGGGATAGTTCTTAGGCGACGAGGCCCCGGGCCGACGTGGGCCTAACTTCGGAACCCGCATCCAACGTTGTAACCCAGGTCACCACAGGGCCAACAAACTGCCTCGCTATGGGGCCGCGCCCAAGGTAGGGGCAAGGACCATGGTTATCTATGGGAGCTGAGTAGTGGCCGGAAAAGAAAGGCCAGGCTGATGAGCCCGGCCTATAACTATAACGACGTTGAGACACTGGCTGGGGAACGAGGATTCGAACCTCGGCGTGCAGATCCAGAGTCTGCTGTCCTACCACTAGACGATTCCCCAGCGCAACGGTATCCTAGCACAAATCCTTCTATTACGCAAGAGCAAGGGATCAGACGTGGGACTTGACAAGAGGGCCGAAGTCGGATAATATATAAATGCTTCTTTATAGATTCTCTGCCATT
>JACQYG010000086.1 GCA_016208345.1 Chloroflexota bacterium | reverse complement strand
TGGTCCGGGTGGATACTTTCCAGTTGCCGTCTTGAACCTCCTGCTCCAATTACCACTGAAACGGAGTGCCGCTTTCCTTACCGAACCTGCCTGCTCAAGCCTGCGGCGTGGCCTGTATATTGCTCCGCCCCCTGATTGTCGGCGCGAGCGCGAAACACCTGGCCCCCGCCCTGACCCGCTAGAAATTCTCTGGCTACTCTCTCCAGGGACGACGCCTGCCCCTCCCCCTCCGCCAGGGCGTAAACGGTGGGGCCCCACGAGCTCTGGCCAGCGCCCTGGGCACCTCGGTCGAGGAGGTCACTGATGAGCCGACTCGAGAGAGCGTTGGCGTACCGCCCGCCCTGGACGGCAGCGAAGCAATCCCCCACCAACTGCTGGATTTCCGTCAGAGCCTGCCCAAATGGCACGATGTCCTTTTCGATCAACGCTGGCAGCATCTTCATCACCAGGAGCCGGCAGATTTTCTCCACCAGGGCCGGCGGTGCCAAAGGCAGTGATTGAAAAGCCCGCTGCTCGCCCTCCCCGTTGAACCCTGGCCTCGCCTCCGGCACAGCCACGACGAAAACCCAGTCCTGGGGAAAGGGGTGCCGGAAAAGCACTGGGGGTATCGCCCGACGGTTCTCGGTGATCAGATGCCCTCCGTCCACTACAAAGCCGCCCTGCTGGAAGGCAGCGATGCCAATGCCGGATTGGACCCCCCGCCCAGTGGCCATGGCTATCTCCGCCACGCTAAGCTCCAGGGCGCCCAGCCGGGCCAGAGCAGTGCCTACCGCCAGGGCCAACTGGGTGCCTGACCCCAACCCGACGTGGGGAGGGATGCCGGCCTTCAAACAGAGGCGAGCTCCATGATGAAGGGGATAGCGGTCCAGAAAGCGGCGGGCGAAGGCGGCGACTCGCTCCACCTCCAGCCCTTCGACAAGCAGGCGATCAGCGGGCTCAGCCTCCAGCACGACGTTGGGGCGCTCTATGGCCACCCCAATGCTCCCATACAGCCGGCCCAGCCCGCCGTTCATGTCCAGGAGGCCCAGATGCAAACGCGCCGGCGTCCTAACCACCACGGTCACTTAGCCATCTCCTCACGAACTCAGCCACACGCTCAAAGGCCACCCGCTCCGCGTCATTGCCGGTCTTCCGCACAATCTTCCCGTAACGTCTCAATTCTTCCAGCACCGTTTCTCGGTCGTGCAGATGTAGGCGGGTGGCCAGGATCGTCGCCTCGATCACCGCACTCCGGGCCCGGCAGAAGCCCAGAAAGTCCCGCTGCCACCCCCTGCCCACCACTCGACAGCGGACCTCAGCGCGCTCTGCCGTCTCGGCCGCGGCGACCACCGCCAGCTCGCGCCAGTAACAGGCTCCCTGGAAAACCACCCCTGGCACAGAAATAGCCGGGAAGTGGGGCAGCACGACGTCGTCCAAAGCGCTCTGCACAAAGGCCAGGACGTCGTCGGTCACGTTGGCCACACCATAGCCGGTGGCGAGCAGGTTGCGACAGGTATGGGTGCTCCGGAACGGCCGCACTATCACCTCTTCTTCGCCCCAGAGAACGCCCATAGGGGCGAAATTGGGCCGCCCGGACGCATCCAGGGTGGAAAAAATGGTCTCGATGATCACAAGCTCACCGGCTTCAGGTATTCCACGCCGGTCCTCCGGCTGCTACCGATGACCAGCCGATGCAGGGGGCCACCATCCAACTCCTCCAGCTTGCCCTGGGCCTCCACTGCCTGGCCCACGTCGGCGGCCTGGCCGAAAAGCCCCTCGTAGGTATAGATTTCTGCCGCCTGCACCGCCGGCCCCTCCAGGATCTTCACTCTCTCAATGCCGTAGACGGCGGGCAGGAAGATGGACTCGGCGGCCTCCGAGATAACCGCCTGCAGCCGGGTCACCCCAGCGTCTCGATAGGTGTGATCGCCGTACGCTTCCCGGATCTCGGCATCGGACCGGGTGGGAAGGAGGGAGAGATACCGCCGTTGGCCGTAATAGGCGAAATTCCACCGCCGGGCGGCCAGCCAGCGCACCTGCTGGTAGGTCAAGCCATGGTGTTCCGCCATTTCACGACACCAGCCGTCCAAAAAAGTCTCGTCCAACGGGGATATGCCCGGGATACCCCGCTCGACCAAGGCCGCCCGGAGCAGGCTGGTATTTTCCCGGCCATAGACGGTGAGATCAATATCCGAAAAGCTAGGATCATGGCTGCCCAGCAGGATGGAACCAGTAACGCCTAGATGGGCCAGGGAGATGCCGGTGGAGTCTCGGATGGCCTCGACCAGCCCGGCTATCTCCTCTTCCAAGGGATCTTTGGGGTTAGTCAAGATCTGGGCCAGCCGCTGCTCGGGACAATAGTAGGTCTGCACCCGGTCCTGCGGGACCATCGAAAAAAGCATATCCCTCACCGGACAATAGTGGACATAGTGGGGGTAGTGCACTTGCAGATAATCCAGGGTTTGACCCACCTGATGGGCATGGTAATAAGCCAGTTCCCGATGATAGGCCCTCCCCTGCCGCCGCCAGCGGCCTTCCGAGGCGGGGGAATACTTGAGATAAGCCGTGTATTTGTCAGGCGGATGGAGATACCCGACCACACAGAAGAGGAGCCCTTCCGTGGTTTCGATGAAATCCCGGTCTTTAGGCTTACGCTGCGCCGGCTGCGCTCCGTTGGTCATCATAATCTCTGCACGATGAAAGGTCTGATGGCCTACGACCGACCGATCAGTCCGATCTCTTCTGCGAGTCCCCGCTCAAGTACCCCCAACGGAGGTCCTCTTCCTGCACATACTTCTTGCCCAACTGCACGGCCAGGACCGCCTTTTGCAACTCCCGGCCCAGGTAAAAAGCATGGGAGGCACCCTCCACGCCCAGTTGGGTGTAAATTGCCCCGATGTCCGTGCTCTTGATGAATAGCTTGTTATTGAACACGTAAATGCTATCGTCGTCGGTGAAGATGCGGAAGTTTCGGTCCCGGACCTGGGCCTGCATGGCACGCAACTCCTCCTCGGTATAGGGCTCATAAGGGGGGTCTTTCACGGTAAGCAAACTGTCGTCCAGGTGCTTAGGCAAAACGCGGTTCTGGCAGGCGTAATACATGAGCCTGCGGGCCAGGTCCAACTCCCGCACGGCACCCCGGGCCCAACTGATGACCTCGGTGGTCAGGACGTAGTTGATCTCCAACTCCGTGATCACCCCGGCCATCACGGCGGTGATGCCCGTGGAATCGGCGTCGGTCAGCTCGGTGAGGTTACCCAACCCCATGAGCATCTCTGCCTGAGGGTGCCGCCGCCGCGTTTCGTAAAAGCGGCATAGAGACTCGGTGAAGCCAAAGCTGATAGGGTTGAGGATAGGATCAATGATATAGCGTACGTGCCAGGCTTCCAGTTGCGCAATGTTGCGTTCCAGCGATTCCAGCCCTTGATCGAAGTCAGGGATAACCACAACTTTGCACGCCAATTCCAGCCCTTGGTCGAAGTCAGGGATAACCACAACTTTGCACGCCAGGCGGGGGGCCAGTTCCAGGTTCCGAGAGTTGACGCTCAGGAGATAGTCCAGGCCAGCCCGGTCGGCCCGCAGGATGTCCTCGGTATTGAAGGTGTCCAGGCTGACCACGAAGCCGCGTTCTTTCAGGGCAGCCACCACCGCCTCGACGCCGGGGAAATTTCCCTCCACCGGACAGCCCAGATCAATGATGTCGGCCCCACTGGCCCGGAAGTACTCGGCCCGGGGCAGGAGGAGAGGGAGGCTGAGCTGATAGGCATCCACGACCTCCGCCAGGATTTGCACTCGGTAGTCGCCGTAGCCCTCCAGACGGCACTCTCGCCCGAAGAAGGCCGGGATGTCTTTGAGGTCCTTTGGCCCTCGGATGACCTGCACCCCCACCCTGTCGGCAATCGGAGCGAGGTCGCCACGGCAGAGGCCGGGGATCATCACCACGTCGCTGCCCCGGGCGCCCTCCAACTTTTTGGCCACGAATCGGGTATCCATCAGGGCGGCCACGGAGATGGGGAGGACGGCAACTTCATAGTCGAAATCGGGCATCATTTTCGCCAAAGCCCCGGTCAACGCCTGGGCCGCCAGCTTTCCGGTCACAAACAGGTATCGAGACATCGCTCCATCTCCTCCACGCTGGTCACCACGGTGACCCCCGCGAATCTTCGGAGCTTCTCCGTGTTCTCCAGATCAATGGGCCGGGGGTAGACCTTGATCAGGTCGCCATGCGGACCTACAGAGTCCATCTCCGGCGCCAGGTCGGTGGGCAGGACAATGATGGGGACGCGGGACTTGCCGGCCTGGGCGAACAGGTTGGTCACCAGGGAATCAGAAATGCCGTGGACGAACTTGGCCACCGAGTTGGAGGTGGCCGGTGCCACCACCAGTACGCGATAGATGCCCTTGGGAAAACGCACTACCAGGGGTGAGCTGGCCAGGGTTTCCCGATAGACATGAGCGCCATGCCCGTAGATATGCTCCTTCAGCCGGTACATGCGCAGTACCTCTTCCGCCGCCCGGGAGAGGAAAATATCCACGTGCTCGCGTCGCAACAGCCGTTCGGCGCTCTCGGTCAGGAGATGGCCGGCGCCGGTAATCGCCCAGGCAATTCGTTGCTCTCCCATCTTTCATCTCCGCGCGAGCATGGCGTCCTCCGGGTGATTGCCCAGCAGCAGGCGGTACCAGGTGCGCCCATCCCGGGCCTGCACCTGTTCCAAGGTGCCGAGGGCCCGGACTATATCCCCTGCCTGCGCCTGCTCGCAGAAACGCCCCCGGAAGGAGACGATCTCGGACAAATGTCCAACCGTGGGCG
>JACQYG010000026.1 GCA_016208345.1 Chloroflexota bacterium | reverse complement strand
ACCCGATCCTGGTCTTCTCGCCCAGGATGTAGGTATCGCCCTCCTTGGTGATGGTCCAGGTGGTCTGGCCGATCTCCTTGCCGTCTTTGTCGTAGAGGACGTACTCGGTCTGTTCTAAGTACGGCCATGGAACGCTAAAAGACAATGGCCGGGTCGGCTCAGCTCCACAGGCGGCAAGCGCCATTCCCAGTGTGAGGGACATTGTTGCGAGAGCTTTCCACTTCATGCTGGTTCGCCTTTCCTGCTACTCCAGCGGTAGGCAAAGAACAAGAGCAAATAGCCTATGGCTACGTCCACGGGCACTAACAGGATCAGGAAAGGCTGGATCGTGGCGGCGAGCTGCGGCAGGAACTGGAGTGTAATTACCATCCCGTCCACGAACTCGTGGTAAAGCATGGCTACCACGAAGTAGATGAGCAGCTCGACCTTCCTGCCCTTCCCGTAGAAGCCGTACAGTCCGATGCCGATGAGCGACCCCATGACGCCGTGCAGTTGGATGGCCCAGAAGCGCTCGAACACGTATCCCCAGCCCACCAGGTAAGGCATAAACGTATTCATGCCGAAGACCTGTGACCAGCCAGGGTTGATGAACAAAAGGGCCAGGGTGATAGCTTCGCCGACGCCGTAGGTCAGCCCGGCCCAGTAGCCCAGGGCCGTGGCCTCTCGGTGGCTCCGCAGAAGCTCGTGCAGCAGTGGGCCGCTTAAGGCGACAAACAACGCCAGGGCCAGGAGCTTGCCCAGCTCCTCCCAGAAGCTGTTGTCCATCTGGGCGGCGAGCCAGGCCAGGTAATTGGCGGGGTAGGCCCGGATCAAGGCCGCCTCCCAATGCTTACGTGGTAGAAGAATTGCAAATAGAGCTGCGGCTACGGCGTATATGCCCAGCCAGGTGGTCATGGGCATAGCCCTCAGGGCGGTCTTCCACCTTAATAGCAGATACACCACCGCCGGCACCAGAACCACACAGATTGCTGTCAGTGCCACCAAAGCATCCGTCCGCATCCCAACCTCTTATCCCTTACGTCCTATCCCCTATCCTCTGACCATCATCCTCACTTCCATTTGGTCAAAATCGTCTCTCTTTGGAACAGCTTTGCCCCCACGTAAACCACGGCCACATCCAGGAAGGCCACGGCCAGGGCGCCCAGGGCGAACATCTGGAAGTCCAGGAGTATCTTTCCCGCCGTAGCCGCGATGCTGACGGCTACGAAAGGCAGCACCAAGAGGCCGCCGATCTGCTCCGCCAGCCGCACGTCGTTCACCCGGGAGGAGATGATCACCGCCAGGCTCACCGAAAGCACAGTGAACAACGGCGCCAGAACGATAAGGGCCAAAAGCCACATGGGGCTCACGATCACTCCATATACCAAATCGGTGGCCACGAAACGGGCCAGGACAGCGTAGACGGCGAAGGCTAACCAGGTAAGGGCTACCGCCGGGAGCGCCGCCGCTAGCACCTTGCCCAGCAAAAGCTCCCAGACCCTGATGGGGGTGGCCAGGAGTGGCTCCAGGCTGCGCTGCTGCTTCTCCCCGATGATGCTGTAGGAGGCAATGAAGATGGGCACGATGAGCGGGATCATGAGAAAATAGAACATGAACTGGTTGACCAGCAGGATCTGCGCCGCGCTTTTGGGGTCCATGCCGGCGAAGGCCGGCAGGGAGGTGATGCTCTCCATACCCCGGAGAGAGCCTTTCTCTTTATTGGTCATGTATAGCATCACCAACGGGATGACCACGAAAAGTGCGGGCATTAACCCGGCGGTGTACAGGATCATTTTGTTCTTGAGCACCTCGGCCCACTCTTTGTCGATGATCACGCGAACCCGGTTCATGCTGCTTTGCCTCCATCGATCAGGCTGAAGTACACCTCTTCCAGGGAATGCCTCAGCTCGTTGACGAATTGCACCTGGCCACCCGCTTGCACCAGGTTGAGGACGAGAATTGGGTTCTGCTCCTCCGGATTATCCAGGCCGATGACCAGTTGGTTGTCTATCCTCTCAATGCTTTTGATGAACGGCAGACTCCGCACTGCGGCGACCAAGGGCTCGGTCAAGGCCTTAAGATGAACAACTATCTTGCGGCCGTAGAGCCGCTGGCGCAGGTTGGCTGGTGTGTCCACCTGGATGAGATGCTGCTTCATAACGCCGATGCGGTCGCACAGGCGGTCGGCCTCGTCCAGGTTGTGGGTGCAAAGAAGGATGGTGCGCCCTTCAGTTTTCAGCTCTGCTATGAAATGACGAACCACCCTGGCCGCCTCCGGGTCCAGGGCTGCCGTGGGCTCGTCCAGGAAGAGCACCCTGGGCTCGTGGATGAGGGCCCTGGCTATGGCCATCTTCTGCTTCATGCCCTTGGAGAACTCGCCGACGGTTTCGTTGCGGCGCTCCCACAGGCCCAACATTTCCAGATAGCGGCGGACCTGTTTTTCGCGCAGTTGGCCAGACAGCCCGTACAGGCGGGCATAGATGTCCAGGTTCTTCCACGCGGACAGCTTCTCGTATAAGCCTGGCGACTCGGTGAGAATGCCGATGATCTGCCTGATGGCCTGGTTCTCCACGCCGATTCTGTGGCCGTTGACGCTGGCTCGGCCGCGGGTGGGCGCGACGAGGCAGGAGAGCATCCGCACCGTGGTGGTCTTCCCTGCCCCGTTAGGCCCCAGGAAGCCGAAGACCTCCCCCTCCTCCACTTGAAAGGACAGGTCTTCCACTCCCAAAGTGGGGCCGTAGTACTTCGTCAAACCTTCGGTTTGAATGATCGCCATATCTGCTGACCTTTCTTCTCCACCTGTGCCTGCTTCAAGGCATCATGGCGTTTGCCTGAGAAGGTATTGATCCCAGGTGGACCCCTCAGCCCTCTCCTTCGGCTTTTTTCGCCTGGGCCACGCCGGTGATGTGCGACAGGGAGGTCAGGCCGGTGACCGCGCCCAGGCCCATGGTCTCTACTGCCGTGGAGGGCACAACTACCAGGGCACCCTTCTCTTTCAGGCCCTCATACAGGATGTTCATGGCCCGCAACTGCAGCGCCGTGGGGTTGTTCTCGTAGGCTTTGGCCGCCTGGGCGAAACTGAGCGCCACCTCGGTCTCCGCCGTGCCCAGGATGATTCGGGCCTGTCGCTCCCGCTCCGCCTGGGCCTGACGCGACATGGCGTCCTCCAGCGCCTCCGGGATGACGATGTCGCGGATCTCCACCGACTGCACGGTGATGCCCCAGGGTGTGGTACGCTGGTCGATTATCTGCTGTAGGTCGGCGTCGATCTTCTGCCGGCCGACCAGGATGTCGGCCAGGATCATCGAGCCGATGATGTCGCGCAGGGCGGTCTGGGCTGACCAGGTGATGGCCTCCCGGTAGTTTTCCACCTCCAGGGCGGCCTTCTGCGCGTCCCAGACCAGCCAGAACAGGACAGCGTCCACGTTGATGGGCACGGTGTCCTTGGTCAGGGTCTTCTCGGCGCTGAAGGAAGTGACCATGACCCGGTGATCGATCCACGCTGGGATCGAGTCCACAATCGGGATCATCCAGAACATCCCGGGCCCGGCCAGCCGGTGAAACTTGCCGAAGCGCAGGACTATGGCCTTCTCCCACTGCTGGGCGATCTTGAGGGCGAAGAGAAAGTAGATCGCGGGCAAGAAGGAGCCCAGGAACCACCAGGGCACCGTGTCGCGGCGCCACTGGTCGGTGGCCCAACTGGCGGCAAGACCGGTGGCCAGGACCACGAGGAAGAGCGTCCCCGACACCGGATTGGCCTGCTTCGCCTCGACCCCCGCCTTGGGTTTCAATAATTCTTTCAGGGTAGCCATACCCAATCCCTCCCTTTCCGATATTCTCCAGTCAACAGTTCTTTCGACGCAGGCTTACGTAAGAACTCCCTCTCTACTGTTTTTCTCGCGCTTCTTTCAATTCCCCCTCCATAGCCGCCATGATTTCCTGGGCGGAGAAGCCGAGGCCCAAAGCCTCGCTGACAGCACTCCGAACGATGGCTCTGGGCGGATGGTGGGTAGCTGGGCGCCGGGTTCGAGCTGACCGGAAGCCACCAGGTACTTTATCTGATTGATGATCTGGACGTAGATCGGCACGCCGCTGCGCGGTTCCAGGCGCAGGTTCATCGCAGTGTCCATGGTGTTATAATTGTACTAGTATACTCATACAAGTATAGCACGATCTCGTCGTTTGTCAAGGGGATCAGGCTTGACCGTCGCGCAAATGCCCGGGTCGGCAGGCTCTTCAGGGGCTGCTCTTTGGTGGGGTTGGATCTGGCGGACGCGCCTTGCACGGCGGGATTGGAGAGCACCAACACAAGGGTTAAGGGAGAAAGGGAGCAGGGGAACAAGGGTGCAGGGGTGATGGGGTGAAAAAAAGCATTCTTTACTGGTAAATGGGAGAGGCCGTAGCCTCGTACTTGGCCGGTTCAGTTCCGGGCCAGGCGCAGGATCTTCTCCACGGCGCTGTCGATTTCCTGGGTGGTGTCGATCACCAAATAGTTGCGCCCAATGCGCTCCTGAACCGCCCTCATCTTTTGGTGGACCGTCCACCCGGCGTCAGAGCGGTCCTGGGGATCCGTAGCGGCCTTGCGTTTGGTGATTCTCTGGCGAATCGCCTCCTCTGAGGCCACAGTGCGTATGATGACGAGCTTTGCGCCCACTTGGTCGGCGATGTGGTAGAGTATCTCCCGGTTTCTCTCGATCAGATTGGTGGCGTCGAAGACCACACGGTAGCCACGCATCAGGAGGTCTCGTATTAGGGTGTGGCATATAGCGTAGACGCACTCGTTTTCTTTTGGGGTATAGGTTGGGGATGGAGAGATCAGTTTGCGGATCAGGTCGGTTTCCACGATGACGCAGGAGATGCGAGCGGCCAGTCTGCGCGAGAGGAATGACTTGCCCGTGCCAGGCAAGCCGCTGATCAAGAAGAGCACCGGTTTTGAGGTGGTCTCGGCACAGATCTTCAGTTCGGCCTCAACGCGGGACATGGCCTCGGCTAAGAACTCGCGGTCGATCCTGGCCAAAACTACGTCACCCTTGTGGTCTCACAACGTTGTCAGGCTGGTAGCCGACGGATTTGCGTCCTTAATTTCACGTGGTTGGCGGCTATTATATCAAATCCTACTCAATTAGCAAGGGCTATCTTGGCGCCACAACAGCGCGCTTTGCTTGCGCGCCCTTGGCAATTATTGTAGAATACGAGGCGCTCGGCCTTGAGGTTGGAAGCTGGGATAGGGACCGGATGTTGCCGGCGGTAAGGGTTTTCCTGGGAGCCCTGGGAGACGTCTACTACGAGCTGTTTTTGCTGGTGGGCGTGAATCTCTTGTGGCTGGTGGGGATGATCACGATCATCCCCGCAGTGCCGGCCACCGCTGCCGTGTTCTATCTCACCAGTCAGATGGTCAAGGGCGAGAGCATCGACTTTGGAACCTTCTTTCGTGGGTTCCGGAACTTCTTCGCCCAAAGTTGGCTGCTCTTCGCGATCAGCCAACTGATTTCCCTGGTGATCCTGGCCAATGTCGTTTTCTACATTAACATGGACAGTGAACTCCTTCGGTTGATCGGGATACTTTGGGCTTACGCTATGGTTTTCTGGCTCTGCGTGCAGATGTATACCTTTCCCTTGCTCATAGAGCAAGGAAGTAGAGGGATCTTCAGGGTGCCTGTTGGTAATCCTTGTGCTCTTCGTCGCTCTCAGTTCAGTGCTGGTGATAGTTATCCCTCTGCTTCTAGCCTGCATCGTGGCGACGGCTCAGAATAAGGCGGCTTTGCTCTTACTCGAGAAGTACCGGTAGCGCAGGTGTAAACTTGTCACTCACCCACCTCGGCACGCGCTACAACCTGGTTGCCCTCCTGGGGGAGGGCGGAATGGCCCAGGTCTACAGGGCTCACGATAATCTCCTGGATCGACCGGTGGCCATCAAGATCCTGCGGGATCAATACGCCAAGGACCCGGCCTTTCTGGCGCGGTTCAGGCACGAGGCGAAGGCCGAGGCGGGGCTGTCGCACCCCAACATCGTAAACGTCTACGACGTGGGCCAGGAAGACGGCCAGCAGTTCATCGTAATGGAATATGTTGAAGGGGAGAACCTGAAGGAACTCATCCGGCGCGAAGCCCCCCTGGCCCTGGGCTTTTCTCTCGATATCGCTGCTCAAGTCTGCGATGCGGTTCAATCTGCTCACGACAAGGGGATCATCCACCGGGACGTCAAGCCGCAGAACATCATCATTGCCCCTGGGGGCAAGGCCAAGGTCGCGGACTTCGGGTTGGCCAAGGGGCTGGCCTGGTCCTCCGTCTCGGAGGCAGGGGTGGTATTAGGGACCGCTCACTACCTTTCGCCGGAACAAGCCCAGGGGCAGGCCGCGACGGAGTCCTCCGACGTCTATGCCATCGGCGTGGTCCTCTACGAGATGCTCACCGGCCGGTTGCCTTTTCAGGGAGACACGGCAGTGGCGGTGGCCTTGCAACACGTTCAAGATGAGCCCGTGCCACCGCGGCGTCTGAATGCGCGTATCCCCCAGCAGGTGGAAGGCATAATCCTCCGGGCCATGGCCAAGGACCCCTCGGGGCGCTTCGCCAGTGCCCGGGAGATGGCCGAGGCCATTCGCGCCTATGTCCGGTTCGGCGAGGAGACCACGTCAGCCTTTCAGCCGGTTCAGCCGGCGAAGCCAAAAAACCACACAACGCCGCGAGTCATTCAGCGCGAGCCGAACCTGCTGGCAGAGGAACCGGCGACTGCCGGGGTGGACTGGCTTTTGTTGTTCCTGACTTTGACCACCATCGTCTGCGTCCTGGGGTTGGTACCCCTGGGTATCCAGGTATACGGCGCCTTAGCAAGGCCGACGCCGACCCCTCTGCCCAATGTTACCGTGCCCGACCTGGTGGGGCTTGATCTGGCCCAGGCCGAGGCGCGCCTGGGTGCCCTGGGACTGCAACTGCAATCAACTGGAGAAAGGTACGATGACAAGGTCCCCGCGGGCCGCGTATTAGCTCAATTCATCCCCTCCGGCAGCACGGTGAAGACGGGCGAGGTCGTCCAGGTCCTGGTCAGCAAGGGGCAGGAGCTGATAGCGGTTCCGCCGCTGGTGGACCGCAATGTGGACCATGCAATAGATATCCTGGAACGGCTGGGCTTGAAGGCTGACCGCAGGGATGAGCCTAACGAAAAGGTGCCGGAGGGCATAGTATTCGAGCAGTTCCCGTCGGCCAATACGTCTGTCCCTAGAAATAGCTCCGTTCGGCTTTCGGTCAGCAGCGGAAATCGGGTAGCCGTCCCTGACCTTTTCGGCAAGTCTGAGGCGGAGGCCCAGAGCACTATACTCGGGCTGGGCCTGGCCACGGCTCCGGTCAATCGGCAGGGTGTCGGTGACGTTCCGGAAAACCAGCGTTGGGTTTTCGGCCAGGTGCCCATAGGCCATGTCGTCAGCCAGACTCCTGGAGCTGGCACCTGGGTCAAGAGGGGTACGACCATCTACCTTGCCGTCAGGCGGGAATAACCTACCGGCTATCGAGAAGGGTGGATACTTATGGGAAAATTGGGGGAGATCCTGCGCCAGGCTCGTCAGGAAAGAGGCGTATCACTGGCTCAAGCCGAGGAAGCAACGCGGATTCGCCGGAAGTTCCTGGCAGCATTGGAGGAGGAGGACTATGCCACGCTGCCAGGGAGTGTCTACGTTAAAGGTTTCTTGCGCAATTATGCTACCTATCTGGGCCTCGATGGCGAGGAGGTCCTGAAGATCTACCGGGAGGCTGAAGCCGCGGCAGCGGCGCCGACCGAAGTCCAGGCTCCTCCCGAGCTGCCCAGGGCCTGGCCCAAGGTGAATTTCGGCTGGGTCATGGGCACCGGGCTGGTCCTCTTATTCGCCCTGGGAATGCTATCGCTATTCCGGCAATACACGTCCCGG
>JACQYG010000085.1 GCA_016208345.1 Chloroflexota bacterium | reverse complement strand
TGACCACGGTGCGCCAACCGGTGTACCGCATCGGCAAGCTGGTGGCCGGCATGCTGATCCAGATCATCCAGGGAGCAGAGCCGAGCGAGAGGCAGGTCATACTGCCCCCCGAACTTCAGATCCGAGAGTCCACCGGCTCGGCTCTCGGCAAATGAGTCGAGGCTGAGTTAGTGAATAGCGTCAGCTCATGCGCCGCTAAGATGGGGCATCTGTTGAAAAACAAGGATGAGGCAAGGTGCCCGGACCGCGCGCCCGGGAATACGGGCGAGAGCGCTTCCGTCGCACGTGCCTGAGGGATTACCTCAGGCTCTTCCTGGACCGGAGTTAATGCCAAGAAAGGAGGGAGGAGAGACACGAAATCTGATTGGCTTTTTAGTGGGTGCTGTATTGAAACTCTCGTAGGAGGTAAAGCAAATGGGTAAGCACAGAACGGTCTTCGTGTTCCTGGCCCTGGGCGCGATCGCGGGCCTGGTGCTAGCCGCCTGCGGGCCAACGCCTACGCCCACCACCCCGCCCACCAAACCGCCAGCCGCTACCCCCACCCCAGTACCGCCCACGGCCACCCCGGCGCCGATCAAGATCACCTTCCAGGAGCCCTGGAAGCTGGACTCGGACCGGGGCAAGGTGATCAAGGGGATCGTCGATGGGTTCATGAAGAAGAACCCCAACATCACAGTGGAGATCGTGGACACCATGCCGGAGAAGGCCAAGGTGGTGAGCCAGATCCTGGCTGGCAAGGCCTCCAACGTGATGATGATGCCCGAGGACTGGGTGGCTGAGTTCGGGCCCCAGAATGCGTTCCTGGACCTCTCGCCTTACGTGGCCAAGTGGCCCGCCGATAAGAAAGGGGACTTCTACGCCCCAGTCTTCAAGCTGGCCCAGAGTCCCGACGGCAAGGTGCAGTATGGCGTGAACTGGATAGCCCACAGCATGGCCCTGATCTACAACAAGGGGATGTTCAAGGCCGCCGGGCTGGACCCCAACAAGCCCCCCAAGACCTGGGATGAGCTCTACGACTACGCCAAGAAGCTCACCACCCCTGACGGCAAGCAGTTCGGGTGGGGCCTGGTGGGGAAACAAGGCCACGATCAGGCCTGGATGATCTACACCTTCATGTGGCAGAACGGCGGCAAGCTCATCAGCGATGATGGCACCAAGGTGCTCATCAACAGCCCGGAGAACCTGGAGGCCCTCAAGTTCTACCTGAAGCTTAAGGCCGTGGCCCCGCCTGAGGCTGCCTCCAGCGGCGGTGGGGAACTGGGCACGCAGTTCCAGTCCAAGCGCACCGCCATGTGGCTCATGGGCCCCTGGGCGGTGGCCGATGCGTTGACCAAGGCCCCGGACATCGATGTGGGGACCGCCATTCTCCCCTACAAGAAGAACCCGGCCACCACCATCGGCTCCGGCATCCTGGTGGTCCCGGCCACAGAAAAAACCCCAGAGGCTGCCTGGAAGCTGATAGACTATCTCACCGACACTGAGCCCCAGATGGAGATCCTCATCCCGGCTGCCAAATTCGTCTTCCGGCTCCCGGTGCGGAAATCCCTTCTGGCCCACAAGTGGTTTGACGAGAACCCGCTTTACAAGCCTTTCGTCCAGTCGCTGGAGTACGGAAACGTGCCATTCCCTCATGCCAAGTGGGGTGACATTCACAACAACGTCGTCCAGCCGGAGTTCAGCAAGGCCTACACCGGTAGTATCACGCCAGAGGCGGCCCTGGCCAACATCGAGAGGCTGGGGAACGAGCTGTTGAAGAAGTGAGGTCCCTGGGGCGCTCGCCTCTGGCGAGCGCCCCAAAGGCGAAGGGCTATGTATGCCGTAACCCTGGAGCGGCGACAACTGCGCCGAGACTTGAAACGCCAACTTTCCGCCTGGCTCTTCCTGGCGCCGGCTATGATCGTCCTGGGCCTCTTTCTTTTCTACCCCGCCGCCGTTGCCTTCTGGATGAGCTTCCACGATTGGAAGAGCCTGGGGGGCCACACCTGGATCGGGCTGAAGAATTACTACCGGCTCCTTACCATGCCCTATTTCTTGGACGCGGTCCTCCACACCCTTTATTTCACGCTCTTGAACGTCCCGGCTACCATGGTCGTCTCCCTGGCTATCGCCCTGCTCCTGGATACCGACATCCGGGGGCGACACCTCTTCCGACTCTGTTTCTATCTCCCCGTCGTCTCCTCGGGCGCCGCGGTATCCCTACTCTGGAAGTGGATCCTCCAGGGTGGTGAGCTAGGGCTACTGAACCATATCATTGCCTTCGGTGGCCTGCCCATTCAGGATTGGCTGGGCGACCCCCGCTGGGCGATGCCGTCCATCGTCTTGGTGAACGTGTGGAAGAGCATGGGTTACTATGCTCTGATCTTCCTGGCCGGCTTGCAGGCTATTTCGCCCGAACTTTACGAGGCGGCCCGGGTGGATGGAGCCAGCCGCTGGCAACTTTTTTGGAAGATTACTTTGCCCCTGCTGCGACCGGCGGTGCTTCTGAACAGCATCCTGCTCTTCATCGGTTCCCTGGAGCAGTTCGACCAGGTCTACATCATGACCGGGGGTGGCCCCGCCGACAGCACCCGTACCGTGGCCTTCTTCCTCTTCCAGGCCTGGGAGCAAGGGCAGATGGGTATGGCGGCCGCGGTGGGCTATGTTCTCTTTGCTGCCGTCCTGGCCCTCACCCTCCTCCAGAAGCGTCTCTTTGGGCAGGAGATTGCGTACTGATGTGTGAACTCTGTCTGGCCCAGGACGGTACCATCGCTCTCTCGGATCACGAGTTGGGGATATGAAGTTCGCAGTGCAGGTGCCGACGACCGATTCTGACCATTGGTTGCAAGCGCTTGAGCAAGCACCGCCAGGTTTCGCTGGTTATGCCCTTAATTGTCCATATCCCCTTCCGGACATCCCGGTCGCCACGGTGAAGGCCCTGCGCACGTGGGGAGAAGAGCGAGGTTGGACTTACTTTATCCATACCCCAGTCGGGAAGATCAAGCTAGGTAGCATCGACCCCATCGTCCGTCAGACTTCGCTTCAGGAAGTGAAGCGAGCCATCGACCTTGCCGCCGGCCTCGGTGCCCGACTTATCACCGTTCACTCGACGCCATGTAACGACCATGAGCGGGACTCTGACCCCGAGATGGAGCGGTTGGAGCGGGAGGCTCTCTCCGAGATTTGCGCCGGCGCGGCACATCATGGCGTGACCATAGCGTTAGAGAATATGCCACCCGGGAGCATCTTCCCCCACCGCTATAGCGATTTCAGCGGCCTTTTGGCCTTGCTGAAGGAAATTGCCCCGCTAGGGATCACCTTGGACGTCGGCCACGCCAACCTGGCACAAATCTCACTTCCGGACATGGTACATCAACTGAGTCATCGTATCCGGCACATCCATATCCACGACAACGACGGATCGGGCGACCAGCACCTGCCAGTTGGCCAAGGGGCCGTGGATTGGATCGGCTTCATGAAGGCCTTGGCGCAGATTGACTACGAGGGTTTCTTGGAACTGGAGTTCCAGGGATACGAAGCCCAGATTGCATCCAAGCGGTACCTGGAGGGTTTGTTCCGATGATCGCAACAGGGGCCAAGAGGCCATTTCCCCGTCTCGGTGACGCGCTCTTCAAAGGGCTTGTCTATCTGGCCCTGGTGGCTGGGGCGGGGGTGTCCATCTTCCCCTTCCTCTGGATGCTGTCCACCTCATTCAAGGACCGCAATCAAGCAATCACCCTGCCCATCCGCTGGCTTCCCGATCCCCTCACCCTGCAGAACTACCGCGAGGTCTGGGCGGGGATTGACCTGGCTCGCAACTTCACTAACTCGGTCATCGTCTCCATCTCAGTGACTGCCCTCACGCTCATCACCTGCTCCATGGCTGGCTACGCCTTCGCCAAAAAGGATTTCTGGGGCAAAGAACTGCTCTTTGCCCTGCTTATTGGCACGATGACCATCCCCGGCTTCGTCATGTTGGTGCCTCTCTTCCTGCTCATCATTAGCCTGGGCTGGTACGACCAACTCATCGGCGTCATCATCCCCTTCTGCGCCGGTGTCTTCGGCATTTTCCTCCTGCGGCAGTTCATCAGCACTATCCCGGATGAATTGGTGGATGCCGCCCGGGTAGATGGGGCCTCGGAACTGGGTATCTGGTGGCGCATCATCGTTCCCTTGAGTACACCGGCCATGGCTACCCTGGCCATTTTCACCTTCCAGGGGAACTGGAACGCCTTCCTCTGGCCCCTGATCCTCCTGGACAGCAAAGAGAAATGGACGCTGATGCTGGCTCTAGTGCGCTACAGCCGAGAGTATAGCACCGAGTGGACCCTGCTCATGGCCGGGGTGGTCATCGCTGTCCTTCCCCTCTTCGTCGTCTTCCTGGTGTTGCAACGCTACTTTTTCCGGGGGATCACCCTGGGTGCGGTTAAGGGATGAAGGCGACTCAATGCTCAGATATTTTCATTAAAGACTCCACTGTAAACAGGTCGCCCAGCCGTTTTCTTACCGCTGAGAACGCAGAGAACGCAGAGAAAAAGTGAAAATCTCGGCGCGCTCTGCGTGCTCTGCGGTTAAAGTCTTGTTTTTTCAGCGGAGTCATTAAAGAGAGGAAAAATGAAAAGCATCTTCGACGAGACGGCGGAGGAGGCCGACAAGAGGATCAAGAGAGGCGCGAAGCTTGATCTGGCGATCATCCACCTGACCTTTGAAGGCATCCAGACCTTCGGCGGCGGCGTGGCCACAGTGCTACGAGGACACCTGGGCGCGCTGCCGCGGCTCAGGGCAGAGTTAGCCCGGCACCACATCCACATCACCCCTTACTTCGCCGAGATCGCTTATGCCGCCAACCACGAACGGCGTGATCCGCTTTACCAGGCCCAGGCCGAGAAGCAGGTCTGGTCCATGGGAGGTGATATCGCCTACCTGGTTAATTTCACCCAGGGCTATCTGCCGAAAGCGCCGTGGGGCGTGGGCGATCTGGGCGGGATGGAGAACTGGAAGGCCGCCTGCGCCTCCGGCGCAGCGGTTGCCCTGAACTTCGCCAGGCGCCACCAGGCGGCGGTGGTCTATTGCCACGACTCGCTTTTCGCTTTAGCCCCGCTATACATCTCCCTCCAGGCTCCGGCCTGCCGGGCAGACGCCTGCGCCATCTACGTGGTCCACGCCACCGCCTTGACCCATGAGCTCCCCTTGCCCAACCCGGAGCGCTTGATGGTGGAGAGTGCCGCCGTTCACTGGGCCAAGGTGACACCCCGGGCCAAGCTGGGGTACATCAGCAAGTTCATGTCCCGGCACATGATCGAGGACTACGGGGCCAAGCCCCAGCACCTGGTGCCCACCGGAAACGGGGTGAACCCAGGCGACCCCATGTTTCGCCGGCGTAGCCCCGAGGAGATCATGGAAAAGCTAAAGGCCTATAATGTACCCCTGGACCGGCCGCTGATCTTCTCTTGGGGGCGGGCGGTGGAGTACAAGCGCTTCGATATGGTGCTCAAGGCGGCGGCCAGGCTGGAGGGCCGGGTTCATCCGGTGATCATGGTCACCCACCGCTACCAGGGTTTGGTGGACCTGGCCCATCGATTGGGACTGGAGGCCTCCATCATCTTCGCCTTCGACCCGGAGCTCCTGCAATGGGAGAGGACTGCCGCCGCGGCGAGCCTGGCTCACCTGGAGCCCTTCGGGCTAACGCCGGCCGAGGTGCGCATGCATGGGCGAAAGAGCGGAGCCTTAATGGTGGTATCGGACACCGGCGGGCTGGCCGAGCAGGTGCAAGACGGGGTTGATGGCTTCGTGACCCGGCAGGACGATCCAGCAGACGTGGCCCGAGCCCTGGCCCGTATCCTGGACATGAGCGAAGGAGAGAAGCTGGCGCTGCGACAGGCGGGCCTGGAAACCATACTCAGTGGCTACACCTGGTCCAGCCAGATCCTGCGCACCCTCTCCGCCGTGGTCCCCCGGGTCTCACGGATGGCTGAAGAGGTCAGGGAGGCCCTTGTCAAGGAGGACATGGCTGGGTTAGAATAATCAATGATGTTCGATACCACCCCACAAACTGAAGGCGCCCCCACCTCTCCCTCGCCCTGGGTGGAGCAGGCCGTTCGTTTTGGCCGATTGGATATGGAGGCCACCAGCCCAGCCCAGACCCCCTACTACCACGCCGGAAGAAAAATGTATGCCATCGGCGCGGTGAGCGGTGACTTCCCGGCTCTTGGCGAGCACATCAGGGGCGAGATGGCAGGCTTGTGGGCGCATCCCATCAAGGTACTGGACGGCTTTTTTTTCGAGATCAACGAAAACGGCCATTCCTGGCGTCTGGTTGGGCCGCAAAAGTTCATCCACGGCCTGGCTCACGTTGAGTTCCTTTTCGAAAAGGAGGGCCTACTGGTTCAGCGCCGCGATTTCATAGTGGAAGGGGAGCCAGCCCTCTTCTCGCTCCTGAGGGTCCAAAACACCAGGCAAAGCGCTGTTGATGCGAGCCTATCCTTCACCTCCCAGGTCAACATCATGCCCAGTTGGTCCTCGGGGTGGGGGAACGGGCCCGAGGAGGTGGTGTATCAAGATGGCCGGGTCGTCGCCTACGATCAGGCGCATAGAGGGAAGTGGGCGGTGGTCTTCGGGACCGAGGCGCCGGCAGCCAGGTATCAGGCCCAGGACCGCGCCGGCAAGAAGGCAGTTACCTTAGCATACCTCCTTCACCTGGAGGCCGGCCAGGAGGTGAACTTATCGTTCCTCATCGTCGCCGAACACGAGGCAGGACCGAAAAAGGCCCTGGCCAGCTTTGACGCCTTGATCGCCCACGGCCCGGAGCTTCTGGCGGAGAAGGTTGGGGGCTACCAGGAACGCATCTATGGAGGAGCCCAATTTGAGTGTTCCGACCCCGCCTTCACCCGGGCTTTTTACCTGGCTAAGGCGAACCTGGTGATGCTCACCGCCGATATCTCCCCTTATCTAGGGGAGTACTTCTTCGCCGGCATCCCGGAATATCCCCAGCTCTTCGGCTGCGACAACGAGTACTCGGTGCCGGGCATAGCCGCGGCCGGATTCACTCAACCGATGAGGAGCACCCTGGAAGCCCTGGCCAGGATCGCCGCCGGCCAGGGCGGCCGCGTGCCCCACGAAGTGGCCACCAATGGCCGGGTATATAACCCCGGCAATACCCAGGAGACGCCCCAGTTCGCTATAGCGGTCTGGAGTTATTTCCAGTGGACCGGAGATGCGGCCTTTCTGGAGGCAACGTATCCGCTCTGCGTTCGAGGGATCTTCGATTTCGTGCTGAAGCAGTTCGATGACGACAATGACCTCTACCCCCAGGGCAATGCCATGGTGGAGCGGACCGGGATGGGTCCAGAGAAACTGGACTCCACCTGCTATCTCTACCAGGCCCTGGTCTGCCTGGGGCAGATGGCGGAGGTCCTGGGTAAAAGGGAGGACGGGGCCCGGTACGTGGCTTTGGCGGGGGACCTCAAGGCCCGCTTCAACCGGGATTGGTGGAGCGGTTCAGAATCGGTTTTCGCCGATTCACTTCGGGAGGATCACTCCCGCCAGCTCGATGGCCACTGGACAGTGGCCGTGCCCATGGAAACGGGCATCGCCCATGAGGACAAAGGCCTGAGATCCTTGCGGCGAATCGAGAAGGACTGGCTGAGCTCCTGGGGGCTGGTGCATACCCGTGAGCAAGACCAGCGGGTCTGGACGTTGCCCACCGGCGTGCTGGCCCTGGCCGAGTTCCGCTACGGCAACCCAGAGATGGGGGTACGGCTCCTCGGGAACATCGCCGAAACCGTGAACCATGGGATGCTGGGCGCCTACAAGGAACTCATCCCCGAAGGCCTCTGCTTCATGCAGCTCTGGTCCCCTGCCCTCTTCCTACAGGGCGTGGTGCAGGGGGTCTTCGGCCTGGAGCCCCGGGCTGGAGACGATTGGCTGGGCATATCTCCCCAACTGCCGGCCGGCTGGGATTATGCCCGCCTGGAGGACCTGGCCTTCGGGGAACACCGGGCCTCCATCAGATGCGACGATGACCGGCTTACCATCGTCCACTCCCCTTCTGCCTCCCCCTTGACC
>JACQYG010000084.1 GCA_016208345.1 Chloroflexota bacterium | reverse complement strand
CTACTTACTGCCTGTGGTAACAGCAATCTTTCTCATTATTGCCTGCCGCCTGTGGTGGTGGGGCCTGAACGAGTACCAGGGGGTGGGGTCATGACTTACGTTTCGTACCCACGCGACGAGTGGAGGATGGAGTAACAGGCCAATCGTATTGGCCTGGGGACATCAACTCATTGGTCGCCAGCAGGACCAGGTGGTCCAGGATGGAGGGGCGAACAGATGACAGAGGTTACCGTGTTCAGGAGTGCAACTCCTGAACCAACAGTCAACAGTCTCTCTTTGGAACAGCAGGTCGGACAACTGTGTAGCGCCCTCGTGGGAGAGTCGGGCTTTCCACCACAGGAGGCGATCCCCCGGGGGCAACTGGAGGAGATGATCAGGCAGGGGCAACTGGGGTCGGTTCAGATCGGCGTCCCCGCCGGCTGGGGCCAGGTGCACACCCCCCGGGACCTGGCTGAGCTCACCAATCACCTGCAACGCCTGGCCCCCCTCCCCCTGCTGTTCAACGCCGACTTCGAGGTGGGGGCCGGGCGCATCGTCCCCGGGGCCACCGCCTTCCCGCCCCTCATGGCCATCGGCGCCACGGACGATCCCGCCCTTGCCCGCCAGATGGGGGCCGTCACCGCCCGGGAGGCCCTGGCCATGGGCGTGCACCAGCTTTACGCCCCGGTGGTGGACGTTAACGTCAACCCGGCCAACCCCATCATCAACGTGCGCGCCTTCGGGGGACGCCCGGACCGGGTGGCTGCCCTGGGGGTGGCCTTCATCGAAGGCTGCCAGGAGGCGGGCGCCGTGGCCACCGCCAAGCACTTCCCCGGCCACGGCGACACGGCCATGGACTCCCACCTGCAACTGCCCATCGTGCCCCACGGCCGGGAGCGGTTGGAGGCGGTGGAGTTCGTGCCCTTCCGGGCAGCGTTGCAGGCTGGGGTGCGGGCAGTGATGACCGCCCACATCGTCTTTCCCGCCCTGGACGACACCCCAAGGGGCCTCCGGCCCCTCGGGGGCCCCGGAGAGGCCTTGCTCCTGCCCGCCACGCTCTCGTACCCCATCCTCACCGGGCTCCTGCGCCGGGAGATGGGCTTCCCGGGGGTCATCGTCACCGATGCCATGGGGATGAAGGCCATCGCCGACAACTACGGCGTGGGCGAGGCAGCGGTGATGGCGGTGGCGGCCGGGGCCGACCTGATCATCACCGTGGACCCGCAGGAGTCCTATCGGGCCCTATGGGAGGCGGCGCAGTCCGGGCGGCTCTCTCGCGAGCGGGTGGCCGACGCCACCGGGCGCATCCTGGCCCTCAAGAAATGGCTGGGGCTCTTCCAGTCGCGCCTGGTGGACGTGGACCGGGTGGACGAGCGCGTGGGCGTTGCCGTCCACCGGGAAGCCGCTCGCCAGGTGGCCCGGGCCGCGCTCACCGTCCTGCGACGTGAGCTGGCCTACGGGGCGGGCCGCCACCGCCTCCTCCTGGTGCCCGAGCGCCGGCTCCTACGCCCAGGCCCGGGCCTATGATCCCGGCAGCAGCCGGGCCGCTCGGGGCTTCCTCGCCCTGGCCCAGGCCCTGGCCGCCCACATGCCCGTGGGCGTCCTCAGCCTTGGCAGCCCCTATGTCCTGCCAGCTTTCCAGGCTGCCTCTGCCCTGGGCTGCGCCTACGGTGCCGACCCGGCCAGCGTGCGGGTTGCCTTGGACGTTCTGGCCGGGCGACTGGAGCCGCGGGGGAGGCTACCGGCAAAAATCGAGGAAACAATCTCCCCTCCATAGCCTCCCTTGACGCCTGACTACAATTTGTATATAATTGGCTACAGATTGTAGTCAATGGGAGGTGCACCGTGCTGGAACTGCTCTTTTCCTCGTCGGCACGGGTCAAGGTGCTGGTCCTACTGCTGACCAACCCGGACAACCGCTTCTACCAGCGGGAGATTCAGGCCCTCACCGGGCTACAGGTGCGAGCCGTGCAGCGGGAACTGGCACGGCTGGAGGCTTTGGGCTTGTTGCGGCGAGCCAGCGAGGGCAACCGGATCTACTACAGTGTGGACCGGGGCGTCTACCTTTTTCCGGAGCTAAAAGGGTTGGTGCTCAAGACCGCCGGGCTGGGTTCCTTCCTGCGGGAACATCTGGCCAGCAATGACCGCATCGTTGTGGCCTTTATCTATGGCTCCTATGCCGCAGACCAGGAAACGGCGATCAGCGACCTTGACCTGCTGGTGGTGGGAGAGATCGGCAGCAAGGACCTGCACGCTACCTTGCGCCAGGCCCAGGGGGTGATGCACCGGGAGATCAACTATGTGCTCTATACCCCGGCCGAGTTTCGCCACAAGGTGCAGGAGGGCGATGGCTTCTTGCAGAACGTGCTGAGCGGCTCTAAGCTATTCCTGAAGGGAGACGATGATGCCCTACGAGCGCTTGCGGCATGAGGGACGCATCCACCCGCATCGTACCAACCCGCAGGAGATTGCTAACCTTTTCGCTGTGATCGAGCGAGATCTGGCAGACGCTGCCATTCAGGGCCTCTCCACCGATCGGCGCTTTGCCACGGCCTACAACGCGGCTCTGCAAGCAGCCATGGTAGTGCTGTACTGCGAGGGCTACCGCACCACGGGCCTGGCACACCACGCCACGGCCTTCGAGTTCGTGCGAATGGCTCTGGGGCCGTCGGTAGGGCCGCTGATGGACTACTTCGACCACTGCCGCACCCGTCGGAGCCGGGTGGAGTACGAGCGGGTGGAGCACGTCTCGGAGACGGAGACGGCTCACCTGCTGGCCGAAGCCAGGGTCTTCCGGGACACGGTGCGGGCCTGGATCGAGCGCGTGCATCCTGAGCTGGTGTTATAGTGGTAGGACTTTCCAGGCTGCCTCTGCCCTGGGCTGCGCCTACGGTGCCGACCCGGCCAGCGTCGAGGCCGCCCTTGCCTGGCTCGGGGGTGAGCTGTCGCCCCGGGGCCGGCTGCCGGTGAAGGTGCCCGGCCTGGAAAGCTAGGGAAGCGTTTTTCTGGACACCCGGGCGTATTCCGGTTATTCTCCTGACAAGATCGGGGTGCCCACCCAGAGGAGGTCAAGGTGAAGACTGGCATCGGCTACTTCGATTGTCGATCGCTCCGCCACGTGCTGGACGATCTGGACGACATCGTTGCCCACAACTGCACTTACGTGGTCCACTGTTTCTCCGAGGCAGACCTGGCGTTCTACAAAGAGACCATGAAGGAGATAGTGGCAGCGACCCACGAGAAGGGACTGGAGGTCTGGATCGACCCGTGGGGGGTGGGAGGGACGTTCGGTGGCGAGGCCTTCTCGCGCTTCGTGGCCGGTAACCCTCGGGCCACCCAGTTGCGCTCAGACGGCAAGCGAGCGCCCCTGGCCTGCCCGAATCAGCGGAGTTTTCGCCAGTTCATGAAAGAATGGGTGGAGGCTGCGGCTTACATCGGCGCCGACGTGGTCTTCTGGGACGAGCCTCACTGGTTCTCTGGCGTTCTGACCGGTGAGGATACCGAGGCCTGGGCCTGTCGTTGCGGACGCTGCCGAGCCTTGTTCAAGAGGGAGTACGGCTACGACATGCCGTTTGAGCTCACCGAGGAGGTGCAGGCTTTCCGGCAAGGCGCCATGGTTGATTTTCTCACGGAGATGAGCAGCCATGCCCGTTCCCTGGGCACCAGAAATGCCCTCTGCGTCTTGCCCTCGGAACTGCCGGAGTTGGGGTTCTCCAATTGGGACCTTCCGGCCAGCATACCGGCCATGGACATCTTCGGCACTGACCCTTACTGGTTCTTGTTCCACACCGACCCGGTAGAGTTCGTGAGGTATTACACCAGTAAGGTGGTGGAGCTTTGCCGGAAATATGGCAAGAAGGACATAATGTGGGTGCAGGCCTTCCAGGTGCCGGCGGGCCGGGAGGATGAGATCAGGGTAGCCATCGAGACCGCCGTGGCCAACGGGGCCACGAATATCGCGGCCTGGAGCTACCTGGGGTGTGGCTCCATGTCGTCTATCGCCTCCGAGCAGCCCAAGGTGGTTTGGGGGACTATCGGGCGGGCCTATGCTCGGCT
>JACQYG010000083.1 GCA_016208345.1 Chloroflexota bacterium | reverse complement strand
GCTGGGACTTCAGCGGCCTGGACGACATCGCCGCCTTCCCGCTCCTGGCCACGTCTTTGGGAGGCTTCGCTCTGGCGACGATGCCTCTGGCAAACGCCTACTCTCGCTGGCGAGAGAAGCTGGCCGACGAGTATGCCCTGCGAATCACCGGCAACCCGGCGGCCTTTCTCAGTGCTATGGCCAAGCTGGCCAATCGGAACCTGGCCCAGGTGGAGCCGCCGCGCTGGGCCGTCTGGCTCCTGTACACCCACCCGCCGATTAGAGAACGTCTGCGGATGGGAGAGCGATGTTCGGAGCTCATGTCCCAGTCGGCAAGGGAGGGTTGAAGCAACATGTCAGGAAACAACCCCCGCACCGTAGCGCAGTAAAGGGAGCAGGTGGGTTGAGCAAGGTTGTCTCATCAGAATGGCCCGCGCGTCGCACCACCGTCTACCTGAAGCGCGACACCAGTTATGTACGAGGCACGCTCGCAGGCCAGGAACGCGACCGCCGCTGCAAATTCTTCGACGCGTCCCATGCGACCCATGGGAATCGTGTTCGTGATCTGGGCCATCGTTTGCTCGACTGGCAGGCCCTGCCGCTGGGCGCGGTCTGTTAATAGTTGCTCGACGCGCTCCGTGTACGTCCAGCCCGGACAAACTGTGTTGACGGTGATGCCGTCTTTGGCCACTTCGTTCGCCAATGTCTTGCCTAACCCCACAACTGCCAGCCGGATCGAGTTGGAGAGGATCAGGTTGTCAATCGGGTTCTTCACCGCGTATGAGGTGCTCAAGATGATGCGCCCCCACTTTTGCTTCTGCATGTATGGCAGCACCTCGCGGCACAAGCGCACGGTGCTCATCAAGGTCAGTTGCACAGTCGATTCCCATTGGTCATCGGTCAGTTGGATGAACTGGCCGGGTGGAGGGCCGCCAGCATTCGCGAAGAGCACATGTACTGTGCCGAATTTGTCGGTGGTAGTTTGCACAAAGTGCTTGATTTGCTCCAGATCGGTCAGGTCGGCCTGGACAGCCAGCACCTCGCCGCCGGTGGCCTGGCGGATGTCGTTGGCGGCAGCCTCGATAGTCCCCTGACTGCGTGAGCAAATGGTGACGCGGCAGCCTTCTTGCGCCAACTCTTTCGCCACTGCTTTGCCCAGCCCGTAGCTGGCCGCGGCGACGATGGCCACTTTTTCTTTTAGTCCAAGGTCCATCGATCCTACCTCCTGAGATAGTCTTAGTCAAGTTGTAACTTCAGCTTGATTCGAGCTCTTGGGTCGCGCGCTAGTTTGTCAATGAAGACATCTTTGAATCGGGGCCCAAAACAGAACAACGGCGGTAATCCCAGTTTAGGGGGCGCCCACCGTTGTTCGAGTATATCGCACATGGTACCCCTGGAGCGACTCGAACGCTCGCACCTGGCTCCGGAGGCCAGTGCTCTATCCTCTGAGCTACAGGGGCGCGAATACATTATACCATAAAGCCCTGGCTGGGTGCAAAGCATTGGCGAAGATAGCGACCGACCGCAGACCGCTGACCGCAAAAAAGATATCGGCTGTCGGTCGCTGGGGAGCCGATGCTGCTCTCCTTGGGTCCTACGGCAGGACGCTCAAGGGGTTCAAGGCCCGGCCGTTCAAGAAGACGCGAAAATCCAGGTGGGGCCCGGTGGAACGGCCGGTGGAGCCCATCTTGCCGATGAGCTGGCCCTTCTTCACCACCTGGCCCACCTTGACCTCCCAGGCGTTCAGGTGGCTGTACCAGGTCTGGTAGCCGTTGCCGTGGTCGATGATCACGATGTTGCCGTATCCCCCGTCCTTGGGCCCTACGTAGACCACGGTCCCATCGCCGGCGGCCACAATGGGATGGTTCAGACTCTTGGCGATGTCGATCCCCAGGTGGCGGGCCCAAAAATACTGGGTGATGATGCCGCTGGCGGGCCAGATGAAGGGCTTGCCCGGGGCGGGTTTGGGAGGCGCGGCCGGTGGAGTGGCCGGGGCCTTTTTGGCCGGGATGGGGGTGGGTGCCGGGATGTAGACGACCGCAGGCGGCTTCTGCCCGCCGGGGATCACCAGTTTCTGCCCTACGGAAAGCCGGCTGGGGTCGGAGATATTGTTGCCAGCATAGCCTAGCCGAGGATGGCCTTCTGGCTGACTTTGTGTCTATTGGCGATGGTCTCCAGGGTGTCCCCGGGGCGGACGGTATAGGCCACGCCACTGAACGGCAGGATGGTGAGCTCCTGGCCCACTTTGAGGTAGTGGGGGTTGCCCTCCAGGCTGTCGTTGGACCACACTATAGTGTCGGTGGAGATGCCAAAGCGACTGGCCAGGGAGCTCAGGGTGTCTCCCGGCTTCACCACGTAGGTGAAGATGGCCTGGCCCGGGACTCCCTCTACACCGCCAGTGCCGGTCGCCACCTCGGCGGTCTCGCTACGGCGTTCCTGGCGCAGTAGCTGTAGCTCCTGCTCATCTCTCTCCAGAGCCTCCAGCCACTGGGTGATGCCCTCCTCCTGGAGCTGGTCCTGGCTGAGCTCGGCCGGCGCGCTCGCCGGCGGTGAAGGAACGACTGCGGCTAACTCACCGATGCGCGGGGCGGCCAAAGTGGTGCTTACCATCCCCCCGACTAACGTCAGAGCCATCAGGAGGCCGTGGGCGGCCAGCCGGCTCTCCCGCTGGCGCAGCCAGGGGCCAAGCCGGTCCGAAAACCCCGGCTGTGGAGGAACTTGTGGCTTATGGTCGGCAGACCAGGGGGAAAGAGAGGTGAGCCTGGCCACCGCCTGGCGCAGTTCCGGGTCGATCTTGTCCTCGGCTATCTTCCTGGTCCCCTTTCAGCGGAGATGGCCAGCATAAGTGGATTATAGCA
>JACQYG010000082.1 GCA_016208345.1 Chloroflexota bacterium | reverse complement strand
GCATCAGGCCTTGACATATCTGGCTCCAATGCCAGGCCCGGCGATGTGGTGCTCTTGTCCGGCTACATCGGCGGCCACGGCATAGCGGTCCTATCCCAGCGGGAAGGGTTGGAGTTCGGCACCCAGATAACCAGCGACATCGCTCCCCTGAACCACCTGGTGGAGGCCATGCTGGGGGTCAGTAAAGAGATCCACGTACTGCGTGATCCTACCCGGGGAGGGCTCGCCACCACGCTGAACGAGATCGCCCGGCAATCCCAGGTTGGGGTTTGCATCTACGAGGAGGCCATCCCGGTGCGAGACGAGGTGCAGGCGGCCTGCGAGATGTTGGGCTACGATCCGCTCTACGTGGCCAACGAGGGCAAGCTAGTGGCCTTTGTCGCCCCCGACGACGCTGAAGCGGTCCTGCGAGTCATGCGGGCCACCAGCTACGGCCAGGAGGCCCGGATCATCGGCGAGGCCGTGGGCGAGCGCAAGGGCAAGGTGGCCATGAAGACCAGGGTGGGCGGCACCAGGGTGGTGGATATGCTTACGGGCGAGATGCTGCCCAGGATATGCTGACGGGTCAGGGCATGGATTGTGGCTCTGTCATCGGGAGGCAAATGGTGGCGAACCAAAAAGCTTACGATGTCATCATCGTCGGGGCGGGACCAGCGGGCATTTTCGCCGCTCTGGAGTTGGCCAAACATCCCGAGTTGAAAACCCTGATTCTCGAAAAAGGCCCCTCCCTGGACAAGAGAAAATGCCCCTCCCGGATCTCCACGGTGAACTGCGTCCGCTGCCGCACCTGTGCCCAGCTCAACGGATGGGGCGGCGCTGGGGCCTTTTCCGACGGCAAGCTCACCCTCTCCACCGAGGTGGGAGGCCGCCTTGGTGAATACCTGACCCCGGAACGCTTGCGGGAGCTCACCAGCGAGGTGGATCAGATCTACCTGGATCACGGTGCCACCCCGGTCTTGTATGGAAATGGCGACGTGCAAGCTCTGGTGAACGAGGCCAGCATGGCCGGCCTGCGGTTGATCCCAACGCCTATCCGCCATCTAGGAACGGACGAGTGCGACAAGATCCTCTCCCGCATCTATGATTCGCTAAGGCCTAAGATCGACATACGTTTCAATTGCCCGGTGGCGGATATAGGGGCCCACAATGGGCACGTCTGGCGTGTTAGCACCACCAAAGGCCAGACCTTTACATCATCGAACCTCATCCTGGCTCCTGGGCGGGACGGCCACGAGTGGCTCACCAAGGTGACCAAGCGCCTGGGGCTCACCTTCAAGAACAACCCGGTGGACATCGGTGTAAGGGTGGAGGCCGATGCCGCCGTGCTGGAGAAATATACCAGGGAGCTATACGAGGCCAAGATCGAGCATTTCACGCCCACCTTCGACGATCGCGTGAGAACCTTCTGCATGTGCCCCAACGGTGAGGTGACCATGGAGATGTGCGACGGTGAGGATCCGGTGATCACCGTGAACGGCCACTCCAATCGCTTCAGCAAGACCGGCAACACCAACTTCGCCCTCCTGGTCAGCACCAATTTCACGGAGCCCTTCCACAAGCCCATCGCCTATGGCAAGTACGTGGCCAGGCTGGCTAACATGATCTCTGGCGGTGTCCTGGTGCAACGCCTGGGCGACCTGTTGGCCGGCCGGCGCTCCACCCCCAGCCGCATGGCCAAGAGCACCGTCCGGCCCACTCTCAAATCGGCGGTGCCCGGGGACCTGAGCTACGTGCTGCCCCATCGTCACCTGATTGACATACTGGAAACCCTGGAGGCCCTGGAGAAGGTCATCCCCGGCATCAACTCCCGCAACACGCTTCTGTATGGGATAGAGGTCAAGTTTTACTCCGCCCGCCTGGAACTGGACAAAAGCCTGCAGACCAGGCTCCCCGGGCTATACGCCATCGGCGACGGTGCTGGGATAACCAGAGGCTTGGTGCAGGCCTCAGCCTCCGGCCTGGCGGCAGCCAGAGCCATTCTAGCCAAGGCTTCACCGAGCGCCAGCAGAGTCCTGGCATCTTGAAACCCAGCGCGAGGTGTGTTCCATGCCGGTTCACCCGATTGAATTTCGCTACTCCTACCCCTCGATGTACAGCCTGTTCACCGAGGAGCGGCGGCTGCATCTCATGCTCAAGGTAGAGGCAGCCCTGGCCCAGGTCCAGGCGGATTTGGGCGTTGTGCCAGGCCACGCGGCCAGACAAATCGCTGAGGGCACGGAAAAAGTGACGCTGCACCGCGTACGAGAGATCGAGGAACGCATCGACCACGGCGTCATGGCCATGGCCCAGGCCCTCAGCGAGGTCTCGGGCGACGGGGGCAGGTACGTGCACCTGGGGGCAACCAGCGCCGATATCGTGGACACGACCTGGGGGCTGATCCTGAAGGAAGCCTGCGGTATTATAGAGGCCGACCTGCAAGCTCTGCAACAAGTGCTGGTCAAGGTTTGCGAAAAGTACAAGGCCACGCCTATGATGGGTCGCACCCACGGACAGCACGCCCTGCCCATCACCTTCGGCTTCAAGGCCGCCCTATGGTTGGACGAGATCCACCGCCATGCGCTCCGATTACGGGAGCTGAAGCCGCGCCTCCTGGTGGGCAAGATGAGCGGCGCGGTGGGGAGCTTCGCCGGCCTGGGATCCAGCCAGGTGCAAGGGCT
>JACQYG010000081.1 GCA_016208345.1 Chloroflexota bacterium | reverse complement strand
GCCACGGCCCGGATATACTGAAGTCGAGTGCCATCCAGATAGATGTTCTCGAAGGTGCTGGTGACCGGGGAGGGGATGACGCGGAGATCAATGCCATCCAGGAGACCGTCCACGGGCAGATCCCACGCTGCACTGGTCAATATACCGGCCCTATAGTCCAGGTTCCTGGCGGTCAATGCGGAATAGGTCACCGTGCCCCCAACCGTCGAGCCACCCTCAGGCAACAGGTCCTTGGTTATGTGTCCCACCACGACGAATTCAGGACAACTCATGCCCCTCCCCAACCTGCCACAGCTGCTTGTCCAGAGGCCTGGAGCCCGCCATAGGCAATCAAAAAGACGGGCTAAGTCCAGGTGCGGCTGTGCCATTAGACTTAGCCCAGAACTGCCGATTGCGACCCCCCGCCCGATGTTCGAGCCCGTACTGGTGTTCAACCCGGATACTGCCGGGAGACCCGTTCAGGCCGGGGCGAGATCACTACTTTTCGCCCCTCCCCCTCCCCGACGCTTTGGGTATAGACGTCCGGGTCGTCCTGCAGGGAGAGATGTACCAGGCGGCGCTCATGGGCCGGCATGGCCTCCAGGGTCACCGCTTGCCTGCTGGCGCGCACTCGGTCGGCCATGCGGGCCGCCAGGCCCCGCAGCGAGGCCTCTCGCCTCCGCCGGTAGTTCTCCACGTCCACGATTACTTTGACCCACCGCCTGGTTTTGCGGTTCACGATCAGATTGGCGATGTATTGCAAAGCATCCAGGGTCTCGCCTCGCCGCCCAATGAGAATGCCCAGGTCTTCCCCACTGACATCGATGATAACCGGTCGTTGTCCCGGCCCGAGCTGGGCCTCCTGAGCTTCCGGCTGGCGGATGGCTGCCGACGCCTTTACCTCCAGCGAGCGGAGAAGTTCCGCCACCACTTCCCGGGCAATGGCGCCCACCTCCCCTGGAGGCTCAGCCTCGGCCTGCCCCTCTTCCACCGGCTCTGCCACCAGGACCTCCCCTGGAGACCCCGATGGTCCCTCGCCCGGCGTGCGACCCCCTGGTTCCCGAGCCCAAACGCGAACCCTGGCCTCCTCGGCCCCTAACCCCAGGATACCCCGGCTACCCTCACTGATAACCGCCACCTCCACCTGCTCTCGGGCCATTCCCAGCCGCCGCAAGGCCTCGGCAATGGCCTCCTCCAGGCTTCTAGCGCTGACCTCGACGCCTTCCATCCGCTTTCTTTTCCTCCTTGGCCGGAAGAAGCGAGCCCCACCCGGTGATAAAGTACTGTTGGATTATGCTGAATATGTTCGTGGCCACCCAGTAAAGGACCAACCCCGAGGGGAAATTAATGAAGAGAAAGGCAAACAAGAGCGGGGTGAACTGCATGATCTGGTTGGTGGCCTGCTGTTGTGGATCCGCGGTGCGAGGCGTGGCCATCCTCTGATAGACAAACTGAGAGACCGTCATCACGATGATCAAGATATAGGGAAACGACTCCGGTGCCGACAGGTCCTGCAGCCAGAGGAACGGCTGTTTGAAAGCGGGCGTATTGGAAAGGTTCAAGAGCGCCTGGTAAAGGCCGAACAGGATCGGAAGCTGTATCAACAGAGGCAGACAGCCCATGGCCGGGTTCACCTTTGCCTCCTTGTACAGCTTCATGGTCTCCTGAGTCTGCTTTTCCTTATCCTTGGCATACTTCTTCTGGACGGCCTGGATCTGTGGCTGCAGCTCCTGCATGGCCTTGGCCGACCGCAATTGTTGCAAGGTGAGGGGCAGCAGCACCACCCGTACGATGGCGGTGAACACGATAATGGCAATGCCGTAGCTCCCAAAAATCCCGAACAGAAACTCGAGCAACGATGTCGAGGGCTGCACGATAGCCCAGTTGAATATCTCGCCCAAGAAACCCAACCTCCTAACTCAAAGCAAACAGTGCCGAACCCCATGCCCTATCCCTGGCCCAAGGGAGATTCACGGCACCGGGTCATACCCGCCAGGGTTGAATGGATTACACCGCGCGATGCGTTTAGCCGCCAGCCAGCCCCCCCGGATCACCCCATACCTGGCAATGGCCTCGTACCCATAGTGCGAGCACGAAGGGTAGAAGCGACATGTCGGCGGTAACAGCCGCGAGATAGTGGCCTGATAAAAACGAATCGCCCCCAGGGCGATAGCTTTCATCCTGCTCCTTACTTGCTGACTATCGGTGCGCCGGGAGCCGAAGGGGATAGGTTTCCTGCCGGTGGATGGCTATTGAACGGTCGGCGCCGCAGCCGGGTCGGCGAGAAGCCCCGCCCTCTGCAGTAGCTGGTCCACTGCCAACGCCACCGGTTGGTAACTCATCCCCGCCAGGCCCTCCCGGGCGATGAAGACCAGGTCCCACCCCGGCCTGATCCCGTCGTACCTGGCCCGGATGGCTTCGCGGATCATCCTTTTGGCACGGTTACGCCTCGTCGCCCTCCCCAATCTCTTGGTAACGGCAACCCCACAGCGCGTAACCCCCGTTTCGTTGGGCAACGCCCCCAGGACCAGCAGTGGGTGGCGCCAGAAACGCCCGCCCCGGTGCACCGCCTGGTAGTCCGACCCTTTGCGTAGCCTGAGTCTCCTCTTCACTCCCTGCCGCTGACCGGTCCGTCGTGGCCAAGCTATACCACGACTAACCTCTTGCGCCCCTTAATTCGCCGCCTCTTCAGCACCTGCCGGCCGCCGGCCGTACTCATTCGGGCGCGGAAACCATGCACCCGCTTCCTGGGAATTCGCTTGGGTTGAAACGTCCTCTTTGGCACTGAGGATTCCCCCGCACTACCTGAAATCTAGCGCACCAATTATACTTTTTTCCGACCAGGCTGTCAAATCACCAAGGTCACTGGTACCAGAATACCGTGCTGGAGAAGCTCACCGAGAGGTTATTGCCGATGATGCCGTGCTCCACTTCGATGGTCAACGACCGCTTGAACTCCGCGCTGTCCGTGAGGTAAAACCGGTACTGGGATGCCACCTCGCCTCGCACCCGATAGTCCTTCCACAGGCAGCCGGCCAGAGGGTACTGGGTGAAGGCGAGGTTCGAGGGGTCGTACCAGACGTAGTAAAAGCCCGCGTCAAAGTCGTCCTCGATGCCGGTGCCGGGGACGGTCAATTCACCATCCACCCACACGTGCAGGTTCCCTTCCAGATAGGGGAAGTGCCAGAAGTCCGGCAGCGGCTCGTTGTAGTATGGTCGCCCGCCCCGGTCCAGGCCCTCCATGGTCAGGACGATGCCCACCAGGCGGCCGGAGCCACTCGTCTCCACTGCTCGGTAGTTTGCGCTGTCCCCGGCTTCCTTGCGCCCTTGCCGGTGCTGGGCATGGAACCGCCAGGAGGGCAGGCTCCCGGAAGCGGCATACTGGATCGCCACCTCCAGGCGCGACGACCCGCCGCCGCTCTTCTCCAAGCGCAGCCGCCCCGACCGGTATGGCATCGGGAAGAAGCTGTAGAACTCGTTCTGGCCTCCACCCAGGCCGGAGAGCGCCTTCACCCCCATGGGAAGGGCCTGGTAGTGCCTGGTCTCCTCTGCCGTCCCAAACAAGGCCCGCAGCGGCCCCTCCACGCTGGGCTTGGCCTCCCCGTCCCAGTAGATGCGCATGGCCACATCGTTTTCCTGGCCCTGAGGAACGGTGATCCTCAAAGAGGTGATGGTCCCTGGGCCAGGCAGTTCCAGTTGGCCCGGTTTCCCCGGCTCCACCAATAGGCTTTGACGCAGTTGTCCTGAGCCCTGACCGTACGGGGCACTCCCACGGCTATTCCAGATGTGCCGCACCCGGTCCAGCTCCGCCAGCTCCTCAGCCGACAGGTTGGGCCTGAAACTTGGGAACAAGCCGGGGTCTCGGTCGAATCTTTTCACCAGTATCTGGAACATCCGGGGCCCGACGTATTGGTCTCGGGGCAAGGGCAGGTTCGGTGAGATGGTGGCCCGCACCGAGCGGTAGAACGGCATCGGAATATAAGAATAGTTCCCGCCATTGGCCGTCCTGTAGTGGCCCACCAACGGGGACAGGAAAGGGCTGGCCCGGCCGCTGAAGAATTGGGTAACCGGCATGTCGATGCGGGGCGCGGGCTCATCGTCGAAGTAGAAGCGGATGTTACCCGCCTCGCCGAAGAACCCCCACTCCGAGTCCGGCTTCTCCCCGGGGTTGGGGCGGTCGTGTTGCCGGTGTCCGAACCACACCCTGGCCACATAGCCGGGTCCCTCCGTGCGTGGCAGCACCTCATACTCCTTGCGCCCCTCCGGGCCGGTCAAGACCCGGTATCGCCGGCGCCAGGTATCCGTAGCGGGCATCCTGCGAGAACATCTCGTCCGAGGTGAAGTAATCCCAGAACCTTTCCGGGCTGGAGTGGTTGAAGCTGGTGTACTGCCGCGAGGTGGTGCCCTCGGGATAGGACAGGGCCCAGAGATCGGTCAACTGACGCAGGAGCCGAACCATCACTCCCGCGCCGGCCGCCGGCTGAGGCGATGGCGACCCCACGGTAGGCTTCAGAGTGGGCGGGTTGGAGGTGCTTGTCGGGAGCGGCGTTGGGCTGGGAGCGAGAGAAGCCGTCGCCAACGGCGTGCCCGTGGGCTGCGGCTCAAGGGAGGGCGGCGCTTCGGCCTGCTCGAGCGTAGGGGTGTCTAGCGGCGGTTCATTCACCGCCGCCAACCGGTTCGACCGGTAAAATAGTAAGCCCCAACTGCCCAGGGCCAGCGCGGCGGCGAACAGCACCATCCCCAGCGCCAGGAGGTAGAGGCCCTTTTCCCTCTTAACGAGCTTTCTTTCCTTTTCCATCCGAGCGTCGGCCCTCTCGCCACGACCCCATTTGCCGCCCGGTGGCTCCTCGTCCCGGTCGGGGGGCGCCAAGCCTGGATCGTGCCCAGAGACGGCGCGGGGCACGAGCCTTCGGCCCGTGCCCCGCTTCGCTTCACCCAATGTTCACTTGCTCATCCCAGCCAGCGCATTGAAGGCGGGCTTGCGGCTCCAATCGCGGTTCACGATGCTGAATTGGGCTTGCTCACTGCCGGGCTCGGTCACCTCCCAGTTCAGGTTCCACAGAAAGGCCGCACCGACCCAGCCCCAGTTTCTCATCATCT
>JACQYG010000014.1 GCA_016208345.1 Chloroflexota bacterium | reverse complement strand
CCGCCCCGCACGGGAGCACCACCACCCCACTGCCACCGACAGGCTCACCGTCAGCAAAATATGCATCGATGGCGGACCGCTGGTAGGGGCGCAGGGCGAGTTCAGCGCCGGAGCCAGCCCTCTTCTTCAGCTGTATCTCCAGGGGGGTGCCTGCCTGGTAGCCCACCAGATCCTGGGCGGGGTACCCCAGCTGGACCAAGGCTTGCTTTACTGGCCCACGTTTATCGGGCGCTATCTCCCAGGTGTGCTCGTCCAGTCGGACCGCTAGAAGTGGCCGGAGATGCTTGTGCTGGGCGAGCGCCTCCAAGAGTGGGGAATCTGGGCATCTCAGGACGAGTCTCCCGTGGAGCGAGGCGAGCTGGCCCCGGCCATAACGAGAGAGGTGCTCGGCCAGGTGCCGGACCAGGCCGACCGGCAGGTCGTAACGGCTGTAGGTGGTCAGGGAGGAGACCACGTCGGAGAGCCCAAGCCCCGTGGCCGCGGCGTTCCAGAGGGAGAGGGGGCTGATGCGATAGAACCAGAAGCCGTCCAGGGTTTTGTCCAGGTCGGCAAAGCGGGCAACGGCGTCCCGGGCCGGCTCGAACAACGGATGATCGGTTTCCAGGATCAGGGTTCCATCGGTCTGCACCACCATTGGCCCGGTGGGGTTGCTATGGCCGGCCAATTCGACTCCCGGCTAGATGGAAGAGGCTAGGACAGGCGTTAAAAGCCGTCCTGTGACGGCGACGCTGGCTAGCTGGCGATGGCGAGAAAATAGCGGTGGAATCGGGTGTCGGCGGTGAGCTCAGGATGGAAGGCGGTGGCCAAGAGATTCCCTTGCCGGACGGCTACGATCCCGCCCTCCGGCAGCCGGGCCAGCACCTCCACCCGTTCACCGATCTTTTCGATGAGGGGGGCGCGGATGAAGATCCCCCGGAAGGCCTTCCGCCCCAGGGCGGGGATAGAGAGGTCAGCCTCGAAGCTGTCCACCTGACGGCCAAAGGCGTTGCGCCTCACGGAGATGTCCATGAGCCTCAGGAGCGGCTGATCCGGGTGTCCCGCACTCTCAGCCAGGAGGATCATCCCGGCGCAAGTGCCCCAGATGGGCCGGCCCTCCCGGGCCATTCGCGCGATGCCGTCCACCAGGCCGTACTCTACGGCCAGCTTGCCGATAGAAGTGCTCTCGCCGCCGGGCAGGATCAGCCCCTCCAGTCCCTCCAACTGCTCAGGCAGGCGCACCTCCACCCCGTTGGCGCCCAGCCGGTCCAGCATGGCGATGTGCTCCCGAAAAGCGCCCTGCAGGGCCAGCACGCCGATGCGCCGCCGGGGCCTCACCATCCCCGCACCGCCATGAGTTGCTCTTTGGGTAGGGTGCGAAGCTCCAGCCCGGGCATGGCCTCGCCCAGCCCACGAGAGATCTCAGCCAGGATCTTGGGCTCCTGGTAGTGGGTGGTAGCCATGACGATGGCCTTGGCACGGCGGGCTGGATCGGCCGATTTAAAGATGCCCGAGCCCACGAAGACGCCGTCGGCGCCCAGTTGCATCATCAAGGCGGCGTCGGCCGGGGTGGCTATGCCCCCGGCGGCGAAGTTCACCACCGGCAGGTGGCCCGTTTTGGCCACCTGGGCCACCAACTCGTAGGGCGCGCCCAGAACCTTGGCCTCGGCCATGAGCTCGTCCTCGGGCATGTTTTGCAGCTTGCGTATTTCATCCATCACCGCGCGCAGGTGGCGCACCGCCTCCACGATGTTGCCGGTCCCCGCCTCGCCTTTGGTGCGGATCATGGCCGCCCCTTCTCCGATGCGACGGAGGGCCTCCCCCAGGTCCCGGGCACCGCACACAAAGGGCACTTTGAAGGTGTGCTTGTAGATATGGTGGCTCTCGTCAGCGGGCGTGAGCACCTCGCTCTCGTCGATGTAGTCCACGCCCAGGGCCTCCAGCACCTGAGCCTCCACGAAGTGCCCGATGCGGCACTTGCCCATGACCGGGACGGTCACTGCGGCCATTATCGCCAATATCAACTCCGGATCGCTCATGCGGGCCACGCCACCCTGGGCCCGGATGTCGGCTGGGACCCTCTCCAGGGCCATCACCGCGCAGGCGCCGGCCTCCTCGGCGATCTTGGCGTGCTCTGGCGTGACCACATCCATGATCACCCCGCCTTTCAGCATCTGGGCCAGGCCCTTCTTGGTCGTCCATGACGCTACCGTTCTATCCATTTCGTTACCTCCACCTGACTGCCCACCGGACCCGGTCGTCTACGACCAGGCCGCCCCCGAGGGGCCGAGATATTATACCAGCCCTGGAGGATTTTGGCTAGAGCTAGACATTCAGCTCCTCCATCTTGCCAGTGACGGCGAAGATGGCGCGCTCGCAGATGTTGGTGACGTGGTCGGCGAAGCGCTCCAGGTTGTGGGCCACCCAGAGCAGATAGGTGGCCCGGGTGATGGTGCGCGGGTCCTCGATCATGAACATCAGGAGCTCCCGGTAAACCTGGTTGTACAGGTGGTCGATCTCGTCGTCCTCCGAAGACACCCTTTTCGCCTCTTCCACATCTCGCTGGAGGAAAGCCTCCAGGCTGCGACGCAGCATCTCCTGCCCCTTTTGGGCCATCCTGGGCACGTCAATGAGAGGCTTGAGTAAGGGCTCCGTGCCCATTCGCAGGTTGATCTCGGCGATGCCTTTGGCGTAATCGCACATGCGCTCCAGGTCGGTGATGATGCTCAGGGTGGCGGCCAGGATGCGCAGATCGCTGGCCATGGGCTGTTGGGTAGCGATGAGCCGGAGTGTCTTTTCCTCGATGGCGAAGCGCTTGCGGTTGATCTCGATATAGCTGGTGATTATCTCCCTGGCCAGTTCTGCGTAGCGTTTCGCCAGAGCCTCCACCGACCGCCCTACGGCCACCTCGACCATTCTTCCCAACTCGAGTAGATCGGTCCGAAGTTCGGCTAGCTGTTTGTTAAAGGCTTCTCTGGGCATGCTGCAGCGCCTGGTTCACCCTGGTCAAAGCGTCGGGTACCTGAAACGGCTGGTGATGAAGTCCTCAGTGCGCCCATCTCTGGGGCCGGTGAAAAACTCGGTGGCCGGCCCGAACGGGTTGGGTCGCTGAAAGACCATCCCCACCCTTCTTGAGTTCCACTACGTCTATCATATAGTGTAGATGTTGAGCCCATCCAGGGCAACGGTTCCGGTGAGGCGGGT
>JACQYG010000025.1 GCA_016208345.1 Chloroflexota bacterium | reverse complement strand
GAGAGGCAACCTGGTACCTCTCACACCCACTGAGTTCGAGCTCTTGGCTACCCTGATCCAGAGCCCTGGGAGGGTCTTCACCCGTTTGCAGTTGCTGGACAAGGTGCTGGGCCTGGAGTACGAAGGCTACGAACGGACCATCGACGCCCACGTGAAGAACCTGCGCCAGAAGATCGAGGCCGACTCCAGAAATCCCCGGTACGTGGTCACCGTCTACGGCGTGGGATACAAGTTTCAAGAGCCCAGACCATGAACAGCCTTTGGACCAAACTCTTAGCCGCATTCATGCTCGTGGCCTTCGTCTCGGTGGGGACCGTGGCCCTGTTGGCCTTTCGCACCACAGAAAGGGAGTTCGGCTACTACGTGCAGCGCGGCGGCCAGATGAGGGCTCAGCAATGGCGCGGCACGGTCGAGGACTACTATTCCCACAACAAGTCCTGGGTCGGCGTCGAGTCGGTGTTCGGATCCAGCCGCCCCCCCTTCCCCACAGGCGGGATGATGGGCATGATGGGGATGATGGGCAACCGGGTGATCCTGGTGAACACCCAGGGCGAGGCGATGGCCGACTCCGCCAACACCATGGTGGGCAAGCGCCTGCCGAAGGCCGCCCTGAGCGCGGGGGTGCCTGTGACGGTGGGCGGCCGGCAGGTGGGCACCATCGTGGTAGACCCCGGGATGATGGAGCCCCTGCGGGCGGATTCCCTGGAGCAAGGCTATCTGAAGGCCATCAGTCGGTCCCTCCTCATGGCCGGGGCCCTGGGTGGCCTCATCGCCCTGGCCTTGAGCCTGATCATCGCCTACCGGGTCACCTCGCCAGTGCGGGCCATGACCAGAGCGGTGCACCAGATATCCGGCGGCAAACTGCAACAAAGGGTCCAGGTAAGTGCCCAGGACGAGATCGGCGAGTTGGCCGCCGCTTTTAATACCATGGCCGCGAACCTGGCCCGCAACGAGCAATTACGCCGAAACCTCGTCGCCGATGTGGCCCATGAGCTCCGTACACCACTGGCGGTGCTCCAGGGCAACCTGGAGGCCTTGATGGATGGGGTAGTGGAGCCCACGCCCCAGGTCCTGGCCTCGCTGCACGAGGAGACACTTTTATTGTCCCGACTGGTGGCCGACCTGCAGGAGCTGTCTCTGGCCGAGGCAGGCCAGCTACAACTGGAGCTACAGCCCACAGACCTGAGAGGGCTGGTGGAAAAGACCGTCCAGACCATTCAACCCCAGGCCAGCGAGAAACAGGTGGGCCTGAGAGTTGAGCCGGCAGAAGGGCTACCCCAGGTCAAGGTTGATCAGGACCGCATCGCCTAGGTGCTCTACAACCTGATCAGTAACGCCATCCGTTACTCGCCACCTGGAAGCGTAGTCAGTGTCAGTGCCCAGTTGACGGCCCAGGAGGCACCACCATTCCATAGCGGCAGTGGTCCCGGCCTCCCCGTATTGCGGCACAGAAGAAAGCCACAGACCCGGGCCGCCCGCTTCCTTAAGGTCACCGTGCGGGACCAGGGCAGCGGCATCGCCCCGGAGGACCTGCCCTGCGTTTTCGAGCGCTTCTATCGGGCCGATAGGTCACGCACTCGCAATAGCGGCGGAGCGGGCATCGGCCTGGCCATCGTGAAGCAACTGGTGGAGGCCCATCAGGGAAGGGTCGGCGTGGAGAGCGAGGTGGGCCGGGGGAGCAGCTTCTGGTTTACCATCCCAGTGGGGGATTGAGCGGATCAGAGAGCCATCCAAGAAACCCTGGGCAACCCAGGCCCGGCCAGGCCACCGGAGACCTGCTCTAGGTGCCGGGCCCTTCTCCTTCGGTGGGCAGAGAGGTGGCGTCCAGGGAACTCGTCGGGGCGTACCGGGTCCACAAACGTATGGTCTGGTGAAGCCTTTGCAGCTTATCGCGGTCTAGCTGAGGGCCATGGCCCAGACATTGCCGGATCTGGCAGTCCAGGATCGTCAAGCCCACCTGATCCAGGCTGGAGCGCGCCGCCATAAGCTGCGTGATGATCTCCTCGCACTGGCGGCCTTCTTCCAACATGCGCTGGAGGCCCTTGACCTGGCCCTCGATCTTACGCAATCGGAGCAAAAGGCCCTCTTCCTCTTTGGCGTAGCTCTCGTCTTTCATCGTGGTACACCCAGGTTTAGCTCGAAAATCTCAGCAAATCGAACTCAAAAGTGGTTGACAAAAGATAAGCCGTGTGCTAAACTTCGCACAGGATACCCCCCTACGGTATAGTCGAGAGCATACCATCGCCGCCCACTTTTGTCAACACCAAGCTGGAGATGATCGTCTCTCAAACAAACTCTCAGGATAGGCCTTAACCCAGTGCCGGAACGGGGCCGAGAGCCTTCCCTACGCCTCCGGCGCAGGATTTGCTCCCTATCTCAAGCCGTCCCCCTTTGGCCTGGGCCCAATTGCGTCGGAGCTTTTCTCCGACGGGTGCGATAAAAAACAAAAGGAGCAGTACATGAAACAGGTGGAAATCACCAGCGCGAACTTCGAGGAGATGGTATTAAAGGCCCCTATACCCGTATTCGTGGACTTCTGGGCCCCCTGGTGTGGGCCCTGCAAGATGGTGGCGCCAACAGTAGAAGAACTAGCCAGCGAGTACGAGGGCCGGGTTCGTTTCGTGAAGGTCAACACCGACGAGCACGGCGACGTAGCCGCCAGGTACGGCATCCGTGGCATCCCCACCTTGATGCTGTTCAACGCCGGGCTTGAGGCAGCCCGCTGGGTGGGCTACAGATCCAAGGCCGACTTTAAGCAAAAGCTGGACGAATTGGTGGCCAAGCCGGCTTGATTACTAAGCCTTCCTAGCATCGACTATGCAAGTAGCGGGCAGACTGGAGCCCGCTCTTTTTATTGGCGCGCGGAGCCGCTAACATGACACAGAAAGCCTCTGCCCTGAGAAGTAAACCAGTCTCTACTTTCGACCTTTCTCGCAAACCAGAAGACCAGCTACAGGTCCGGCTGTAAGGCACAAACCTCGCCGGGGCCGG
>JACQYG010000013.1 GCA_016208345.1 Chloroflexota bacterium | reverse complement strand
CCATATCATGTAACGCAAAGAGGTAACAGGCGAGAGGATATATTCTTTGACGATGAGGATCGTCAGAAGTATTTGGAGTGGCTTCTGGAGTACTCTGGCAAACACGGTTTAAAGATATGGGCATATTGCCTGATGACAAACCATGTACATTTAATAGCGGTTCTGCAAGAGAGGGATTCACTGGAGGGGGTGATGCGTCCATTGCATACGAGATATGCCCAATACGTAAATCGCAAGAATAGATGGAGCGGTCATCTTTGGCAGGGCAGATTTTTCTCAAGCGCATTGGATGAGAGGTATCTGTGAGCTGCCATAAGATATGTTGAGGGGAATCCGGTAAGGGCGGGCATGGTGGAGATCGCAGAGGGATATAAATGGTCTAGCGCGGCCGCACATTGCGGTAAGAGAGGAGACAAGATCTTGTCATCTGATCTTCCTGTGAAGGAGGTGATACAGGATTGGTCAATGTGGTTAAGAGAATCTGGCAAAGAGGAGGAGATCAATATATTGAGGCGGAACACGCAGAAGGGACTGCCATGTGGCGGTGATCCTTTTATTGTCGAGATGGAGAAGAAACTGAAGCGTTCCTTGCGCTTCAGGCCGCAGGGTAAGCCAAGGAAAGATGTAGGATAAGCCGTTTAAACAGGTTGCGTCCCCGTTTTCCCATGAAGGAAAATTTGGTGTCTTCGTGTCGTCGTGGCGCAGACTCTCCGAGCCGAATGCCCTTGGCGGTTTGAGACGAGGCTTCGCTAGTGGAAGAGCGATGGGGCATACGGTGGGGTTGAGGGGAAGGTAAGGAGCAATGGAGCAGGGGAGGGGAGGAGTGGGGGGCTGAGGGGCGGAGGAGCGAAGGACGGCAGGCAGATAGCGAATGGCTGATGGCAGACAGGGGATAGACGCCACCGGCGAACAGCCGTGGCTACGCAGGTAACAGGCCGTGTACAAAGGACCTCAGTACCCTAATAATCTCTTCGCTGCAGCAACGAAACGTTCCGCATTGTCAATGACGTCACGAGCACCGGCTTCGGAAAAGTTGCCTCTGTAGTCGGCCTCTTCGCGCAAGAGCATGGCGCGATCGAAATCCTTAACCTGGGCTAGAGACAGCTTGCTGGTATCAACATAGAGCTCAAGGAGGGCTATAGAGAGACAGTAATGACTCTTCTCTCGATAACCCTCAGCATAAACGAGAGCGCGAGTGGCATGGAACATCGCGTAGTAAGCCTGGATTGTGGCCCATTTGCACTCACCGGCGTTGCAACTCTTTTCGGCGGCTTGTAAGTCGTGGTCGGCCTGGCTCACCTCCCTGGGTACAAGGCTGGATGCCGCCCTAAAGGAGGCGATGTCCTTTCGGCGCAAACAGGCTCTGAATTCAGCCCTCATCAGCGGTAGACCTCCTCCAGAGGACGATGCCCCTCGTCACTTGTTCATAGAAGATGGGCTCCCGCTGCCGGGTTTCGACGGATTCAATGGGCGTGCTGATGACAGGTCGTAGCTTCGCAGCCAGGGAGCTTCTCCAGATTAGCTCGTGGACCGTACCGGGGTTATCGGTTATCACATAGAGATCAATGTCGCTCTCAGCCATGTTGGTGCCTTCGGCGCAGCTCCCGAAAAGGACGACCTCATTGGCCAGCGATTTCAATTCTTCGAGAAGAGGGGTCAGGTCCGCCAGCGTGAGCAAGACCTTATAGTAGCGGACGACAGGATGGTGTGCGTCGGCGGCGTAGAGGATCAATTTACCCCGCTGCTGGCGCGTGGCCAAGCCCAGGGCATGAAGAAAGGCCAGGGCTTCACTGGCCCCGCCATAACTGATGCCGGCCAGTTCGCTGACCTCTTTGACAAAATAAAGCTGGCCCACGTTCTCCGCCAGAAAGCTCAGGGCCCGTTGTAGACTGCTAGACACAAAGAGATCTCGCACGAGGAGCATATCCTTCACTGAGGTGAATACATCCTCATCATAATGAATATCATCGGTTTTGTCAAGAGTCTTCCGGGCCCAGGCAAGGAGCGAGGGAGTAGAGCAAAGGACCGCAAGGGAGCAGGAGCAGCGACTCTGAAATTTGACAACGAGACAAAACTGAGGCGGAGGTTATACATTGCTGCTCAGAGCATTCCGACAGATGTCACTCTAAGCGAAGCGAAGAGTCTCTGAATCGGCCTCCGGAGATTCTTCACTCCGCTTCGCTCCGTTCAGAATGACAATCGCGATGTTCTGTCTTCACGCATACCGCCGCGCGGTGTGGAATTCTCAGAATGACAGACTCTTGAGACCGCTTCGTCACTCCACTCCTTGCAATGACGCCTTATTTAATGCGTTGGTCTTAGTTCATGCTGCGGGACGAGCTTGGGCCCCAACCAGGCCGGCGCAACCGAAATAGCCCCAGGCGTTGACATCCCACCAGGCCTACCTTACAATAGCGCAAACCACTTCCCTGCCCGAGACCTCGACCACCCAGGCACCTTGACCAAAAACCGGCCCTTTTGAACAAAGGACACGAAAGTGATGGACTTACACTATCGCTCCTGCTCCCCACCCTGGCCTATCAAATCCCGGCCGCGTACCGGGTCAACCTGGGGGCGGAGGACGATGGCCTCTACCTCTCCGGGTTCTACTATCCCGAATGGAGCGGCGATTCCTGGTTTCGCTGGAGCAAGGGTAGGGCGGCGATAACCCTCCCCGGCCCGGGAGGAAACCGGGCACTCCGGCTCAAGATGCGGCTGGGTGCCCTGCGCCCCGTCTCCCCACCCCAGGTGAGCCTGTGGATCAACCACAACGAAGTGGCCCGGTTCGCGCCTGGCGGGCAGATGGCGGTCTACGAGTTCCCCATCGAGCGCACCCAGGCCGGCTGGCACTGGGACAAGAGCATTGAACTGCGCTCGGAGACCTTCGTGCCCGGGCCGGATCAACGAGAACTGGGGGTGCAACTGGCGTGGCTCCTCCTGGAGCCGGTGCCAGGAGACCTGGCACCGGCCCTCCCCTCTGTCCCTTTGGTGGGGGCCACCGCCCTGACCAGCCTGGCCGCTTTTCTCCTACTAAGGGCCCAGAGGTTTTCCCAGCCCATGGCCCTGATAGCCAGCGCCTTGCTTCCCGTCGTTTCCGGTTGGGCCCTGGTTTTCCGCCGACAGGACCTGGCCTCTCACGCCCCACTGCTCCTGGCCGCCTTGGCGGTTACCATTACACTTGGCGCTTCTCTCCTGCGGGCGGGCGGCGAGCAACTGCGGCACCGTAAGGCAAATGCCTTGGGGCTGGCACTCCTGCTAGCTATAGTAGCTACAGCCTCGGTCCTGGTGTGGCAAAAGGAGTTGCTCATAAACGGCACCTTCGGCTGGGACGAGGCCGAGCACAGCTACTGGGGGCACAAGATTGCCCAGGACCTCCGAATGCTAGACCTTCGGGCCCTGTGGCTCGATTCCAACAGCCGGATCCTCTATCCACCGGCGTTCTCCTGGCTGCAAAGCCTGGTCCTGCTGGCATTGGGCGAATCGTTTGCCTCGGCCCGGCTGGTGAGCCTGCTCAGCCTGGCCCTGGCTACCGTCGTGCTCTACTTTCTCTGCCTGGAGCTGTCACCGGACTGCGGGTGGCTGGTGGGCCTGCTAGCGGCGACCATGATATGGACCGCCAGGGGGATGCTGGTTCTGGCCGGCCTGGCCATGATCGAGCACGCCGTGCTCCTGACCATAACCCTCACGCTTTATGCCTACGCCCGGGCCCTGAGGGCCCCGTCCTGGGCCTGGTACTTGGCGGTCGGCCTGGCTGCTGTCCTCACCTTCATGACCAAATACAACTATGGCCTGCTGATCGTTGCTGCCATCGCCGTGACCGAGTTATTCGAGCACGGTTGGGGGTTCCGAGGGCTGGATGGAGCCTGGGCTCTGTTTATCAAGCGCCGGACCCTGTTCTGCATCTTCGTGCCATTTGTGGCCATTGCGGCCTTCTACCTTCTCACGCCGCCGCCCACCAAGTTCGCCGGGTTCCGGTACTTCCTCACCAATCGGCCCGTCGAAAACGATCTGCTCAGCGCCTCCAACCTGCTTTTCTATCCACAGATCTGGCTCTCCCAATTCAGCGGCTCCACCGCCTTATTTGGCCTTGCCCTGGCCGCGTTTGCCCTGGCAATAAGACACTGGCACAAGTCGCAACTGAGAACCCTGATCGTTTTCTTCGCCCTCGGCTTCGTTGCCTCCACGTATCACCCAATCAAGGGCGACCGCTACATCGCGCCCCTGCTTCCGGCCTTCTGGGTCGCTGCGAGCTATGTGCTGATAGAGATGCTCCATTCCTTGACCGCCCGGCTGAAGGCACCGGGCCCTGGATCAGCTCTCTTTAGAGGCGCCTCCTTGCTCATACTGGCCCTGTACCTGGCGCCGGCCGGGGACCTGTATTGGAACCGGCTGGGGCCCACCCAGTCTGCTGGTGCAATGGGCTCCACCATTGCTGAGACCCTCGGGACAATCAGGGCCGCTCACGATCCCACTAAGCCGATGGCCGTCCTGGGCACCTTCGCCGAGTTCAGCTATGGGCTCATTAACTGGGACTTCGGGACGGACAAGAGCTTCTACCGCGCGGTGCCGCTCTTGCGCTGGCCAGAACTGGAGTTGCCGGTGCGCGGGGTGGACTACGACACGGCCCTGGCTAAGTGGCTTGACCGCAAGGACGTTTACTCCATTGTAGCGGTGGGAGTAGGCGAGAGATCGCCATTTTACTCCGGCGACTACCTGGAGTTTAACGCCTGGAAGCTGAACTACGCGATGGCCATGGAGAGAATGCCGAAGTGGAACAAGGTCGCCGAACGCTATTTCCCGGAAACCGATGTCTCGCTGCGTATCTACCGGTCAGCCGTGCCGAAGTAGGCTGCGGGCGAACGTAACCGCCTTATCTTGCCGCTATCTTGGCCTCGGTCCCCGGCCGTCCGCACCATGGCTGGGCGTGCTCGCCGGCGGCGCGGACGAAGGCCCGAAGGACTGCCTCGAATTCAGGAGCCTCCCCTGAGCGTTCCGGGTGGCACTGCACGCCCAAGAGAAATCCGTAGCCTGGGACCTCCAACCCCTCCACTACGTCGTCGGCGCTGAAGGCCGAGGCCACAAAGTCAGGCGCCAGCCGCTCGGCAGTGACCCCTTGATGGTGGCGGCTGTTCACCCGATATTCGCCAGCGCCGCCGAGGTACTGCGCCAACTGGGAGCCTGAGACCACCTTCACCCAGTGAAAGCGCGAGTTCTCGCCGTCCAGGGTGTGGTCAATGGGAGCGCGCGAGAGAGCCTGCACCAGGCTGCCGCCCTTGCCGTCGCCAGCGCGGCAGGCCACGTTGATCACCTGCATGCCCCGGCAGATGCCCAGGATCGGTATCCCGCGTTCCCGGGCTCGGGTGAAAGCGGCAAACTCCTTCCGGTCGCGCTCCAGGTCTATTTTCTCGCTCCCTCTGTTCTCCTCACCATATCGAGAGGGATCGATGTCACCGCCTCCTGAGAGCAGCAACCCATCAATCTCCTCCAGCCAGTAGTCCCAGGGCTCATCGTGCCACAATGGAACCACGTGCCCACCGGCACCTTCCACGGACGCCGTATAGCGCCGCGAGGGCTCCTCCTCCGATGGGTTGCCACCTCCCGCCCGATAGAGCCAGGTGATGCCGATCTTTGGCCTCAAGACCCTTCTCCCGAATGGCAGATTGTCCGCTCCCTGCTCACAGGTGGTGGACTGGAGAAATTCTGTACTAGAAATGCGGCCGAGAACCCCACCGCGGAGAACGCGGAGCTCGCAAAGATCTTTCTTTTATCTCTGCGCTCTCAGCGGGCTCTGCGGTAAAAACGGCTTTTCGGCTGCGCTTCTAGTAAAGAAGGCGGCGCCAGGGTGCCTACTTGTCGGCCAGAAATGCAAGTGCCCTGCGGTTGAATTCGTCTGGTAGGCTGGCGTGAGGCATGTGGCCGGCGCCGCCTACCTTCCACAACTCGGAGCCCTCGATGGCCTCCGCCAGCCGCTCGGCGTGGTTCATCTCGGCGTATTCGTCTTCAGCGCCCTGGACAATGAGCGTGGGACAAACTATTCTAGCAAGTTGATCCATTACGTTCCAGTCTCGAAATGCCGGATCTAGCCAGCGGTCGAAGAATGCCATTTGGGCCCTGGCCCGGGGAGTATCCCACAGGCCTTTATTCCTGAAGCCTTCTTCCCAACGCGGCCTCTCTTCTCGCAGGGCTTTGATCGCCTTCTCTTCCACGTATCCATGGGCGCCTTCGCACACGATCGCCCGGGTCCGCTCTGGAAAGCGGGTGGCGAACAGGAGCGCGATGGTGCCTCCATCGCTGCAGCCGCACAGGAAGACTCTCTCAATCAGACCGAGTTTGTCCAACAGAGCGGCCAGATCCTCGACATCGCGGTCAAAGTAATCCAGGGGGAAGAACTCTCGCGGACTAGACTGTCCATACCCAGGCCGATCGTAGGCGATGACCCGATACTTCTCAGCGAAAGCGCTCATGTTCGGCTTCCAACTGGCCGTGCTCCCCCCGCCGGAGTGGAGCAGAATGAGGTGAATGCCGTTCCCTGCCTCCTCGTAATACAACTCCCCGGTCGCCACAGCCACCTTCGGCATCGCGCTCTCCCTCACCATACAAGTATCAGGTGGCAAATAGCATCTGCCACCTGATACTACCGGTTACCTGCTACTTGCTACCTGTTTCAGCTATCGGGTGCATGGCTGTTCCGCTTCTCCGGCTGCACCTCGCCTACGTCCGGCCTCTCCATCACCTGGTATGGCACGTCGATGTAACTGACGGACTCGTGGGTCTGGGCTGGACTCCCGTCCTCCACTACCACGTGGTACTCTCCGGGGTAGGATCTCAGGTCATCTTTGTGCTGGCGCACGATGTCCTTGGGACAGAGTTCGACAAAGAGCTTCAAGGCCAAAAGGAATATCGCCAGGTCGTCCAGTTGACCCAGGCCCAGGAAGAGGTCGGGGAGGAAGTCGATGGGTGAGAGGACGTACAAGACCGCCCCAGGGATGAGGAGCTTGGGCCAGGGAGAGACCCTGGAGTCCCATAGCAGGCGCCAGATAACCCGGGCGTTACGTATGATCTCCGCCAGAGCCTGAGCCGCCTGGCCCGGGCTCAGCCTGGTCTTGGTGTTCTTGGCGCTCATGGCCTGCTCCGGAAGCTTCTTGCGGCCATCGTCAACCCTGCCCGGCCCGGTGGGCCACTAGCCAATGCCTGATCCAGATGCCCACCAGTACGGCGCGCCAATTATACCACCACGACTCCTCCGCAAGCAACCCACTGGCTTTCTTTACTAGTTAAAGAAGCTTTTTGGTCGCTGGCGCGCGGCGTCGCCAGATTCCGGATGAGCCCGAAGGCAAGCGGCTAATTGCAACCTCACAATGCTTTCTGGCCAGCCCCTCTACTCAGGCGCTTGATCCACTGAGCCAGGCCTCTCAGGGGACGCTGTTGCAGCGTTCCCACAATACCCCAAGGAAAGAACATCACCAGGGCCACGAAAATGAGCCCGAAGACCAGCGGCCACCGCGGGCCAAACCAGTCGGCCAGATAGTTCCCCAGGACACGGATCACCACCGCCCCCAACACCGGGCCAATGAGAGTCCCCATGCCTCCGATGATGGTCATCAGCAGGGCGTCGATGGTTCGGCCCACCCCCAAAACCTCCGGCGTGGCATTGCGGAAATAGAGGGCGTTTAGCCCCCCGGCCAGAGCCGCGAGGACGCCAGAGATGACGATGATGAGCACTTTGAACCAGAATACGTTATAGCCGATGGTCGCGGCTCGGCTCTCATTCTCGCGGATGGCAATGAGCGGCCCAGTGCACGCGAAGACCGTTGACGCCCTTTGATACCATCCCATCGCCTCCCGTTCTCTGCCACCTGCTATCTGCCATCTGTCATCAGCCGGCCGCTGGTTCCACCAGCAATGCCGCCTCTCCGGCGATGACCTGCTCGCCCCGCTGGTTGAAGCAATCGGTTTTCAAGGTGACGATGCGCTTCTCGGGCAGCCAGCCTGCCACCTGGGCTACAGCGGTGATGGTGTCGCCAATGCGCACCGGCCCGGTGAACTTCAACTGCTGGCTCAGATAGATGGCCCCGGGCCCTGGGAGCTTCATTCCCACCACCGCCGATATGAGCCCGGTGGTCAGGAGGCCGTGGGCGATGCGGCCGCCGAAGCGGCTGGTTTTGGCGTACTCCTCGTCCACGTGGAGCGGGTTGAAATCCCCTGATAGCCCCGCATACATGACCACATCCGACTCGGTGATCGTCTTGCTGAACTCTGCCTTCTCCCCGATCTGGAAGTCAAGGCGAGGTGTAATCTCTGGCATCCTGGTTCTCTCCTTGGAAAGAGTCTTATGTCCAGCGTCGAGTGGCAGGCGACGAGTACAACCCGCCTGTCACCGCACGCTCGCCGCTCATCACTTTACCACCGCCAGGATTTCCCCTTGCTCCACCTTATCCCCAGCGGCCACGCGCAGGCCGTGGACCGTGCCCTCCCGGGGAGATCGCAGCTCGTTAT
>JACQYG010000012.1 GCA_016208345.1 Chloroflexota bacterium | reverse complement strand
CCAAAGCGACCGCACTCTCAGACAATCCGCCTGAGGCTGCAGGTCGTAGCGGTCCCCCAACACCGGGGTGATGCCGGCGCTTCTGGCACCCACCACATCGGCTGGATACATGTCGCCAACGTGGAGTGCCTCCTGGGGTGCGGCCCCCACCCTTTCCAGGGCGTACCGGACGATGCCCGCATCGGGCTTGTCGCTGCCCACCACCTGGGAGGCGGCCACGACCTCCATGTATCTAGTCAGCCCCAGCTCCCGGCAATGTTCCTCCAGGGTATTATCCCAGTTAGACACCACCGCCAGCTTGAGTCTTTTCGCTTTCAGCGCATCCAGCGTTTGAAGGACCTCCGGAAAGAGGGCGGTGTGGCGGCGTTGGACGGCAGCCTCGAAAACCCGACCCATCTCCTGATGCCAACCGTCGTTGTGATCCAAACCCAGGGACTCCAGAAAAGTCCTGGAGTAGCCGAGCCACATGGCCTGGCGGTCCAAGCTCTCCCTCCGTGGATAGGGGGTGCCCTGAGCCCAATCGTAGAAGAACAGGTCCGCGGCCAGGAATGCCGCGGCCATGTCCCGGACCGCGAAGTCGTAACCTTGCTCCTGCAGGAAGTCCACCATGACCTCCTCCCGGGAAGGCCGTTGCCGGGAGAGGGTGTTCCCCATGTCAAAGAATACTGCTTTATACATTGCCGGGTTGTGCCTGCCTTAGAAGTTTGGCCCTTAGTATACAACAAATGCCCCGCTTTTGCTAGAGATCGGCGCTGGGTTTACGGCGTGCCGGCCGCCTCACCCCCATTGCCTTTCTCCTGCAGAACCTGCTTAACATCTATCCCCCGCCATGAGCCCCTTATCTGCGAGTTCACCCAGCACAACCTGGAGGAAGATGGCTTCCAGGTGGTCAGTGCCAGCAACGGGCGAGAGGCCCTGCGGCTTCTCGAGAGCTGTCAGCCCGACGTCATCGTTCTGGACATAATGCTTCCAGATATGGATGGCTTCGACCTGTGTCGCCGCCTGCGCCGCGGTGAGGTAGATACCCCTCTCCAGGGGCCGGCACGGCTGGCGCAGACGCCGATCATCATGTTGACCGCCAGCGCGGAGGACGCAGATAAGATCAAGGGGTTCGTGTCGGGCGCTGACGACTACATGGTCAAGCCCTTCAACCCACTGGAACTCACTGCCCGCATAAAGGCGATATTGCGTCGGGTCAGACGAGAACAGAAGAGCATTGCCCTGGGCGACCTGGTGATTGACCCGGTGGAACGGACAGTCCATAGCCAGAGACGGATCTTGAGCCTCTCACCCAAAGAATTCGATCTTCTATACTTCCTCTGCAGCCATCCCGACAAGGTCTTCTCTCGTCAGGAGCTGCTTCAGGAGGTTTGGGGTTACTCTTACCCGGGCGGCACTCGCACCGTAGATGAGCACATAAAGCGCCTGCGGAAGAAGATCGAACTTGATGCTGGACGTAGCGGTCTTATCTGTACCGAGTGGTCAGTGGGATACAAGCTGGAAAGCCGCAAATGAGAAGGCTGTTTTTCTTTCTGGCCAACTATCGCTTCAGGCTGGCGGTCATCTTTCTCACCATCGCCATCTCGACGTTCCTATATTTCGGCGTTGCCACCTACCAGGGCCTGTCGGTAGAGCTGCCTCAATTGGCCCTGGGCGAGCTCCGGACCGCCATGCTCTCGGTGGAAGGCCGCATTGAATCCCGAATGGAAGACGGCACGGAGCTCCAGACCGCGGCCAATGATGTCTTCAGCCAGACGTTGGATCGGCGCTTTCATGCCCGGGCCTACGACCGCCGGGGCAACATCGTGGCCAGCACCTCCAGTCTACCTGGCAATCCGGCGACATTCAGCGCTGCCATGTACGGGCAGGAGGTGGAGAGCACCCTGGTGGTGCCGCCGGGCAACGTTCGTTACCTTCTCACTACAACGCCGTTGAGGGTGAGGGGCGAGATCGTGGGTGCCGTCGAGCTGGCCCTGTCGCTGCAGGATGTGGACCGCACCCTGGCGGTGATCTACCCGCGCCTTGCTCTAGGGATCATCCTGTCGTTGGTGGCCATCTTCGCCGCCGCCATGTACGTGGGAGGTAATCTGACCCGCATCATCGGGGAGCTGGAGGTGGCAGCCCGGGCCATCGCCCAGGGGCATTTTGACCAGCGCATCGTGGTAACATCCACCGACGAGCTGGGACAACTGGCGCGAACCATCAACTATATGGCCTCTGAGCTTCAGAGGCTCAGCGCCGTGAGGGCTGAGTTCCTGAGCAAGGTTTCCCATGAACTGCGGACCCCCCTGACGATAATCAAGGGGTTCACCGTGTCCATGTTGCGCGAGGCTGCGTCTCCGACACGCCGACGGCAGTTGGAAGTGGTGGACTCCCAGGTTGATCACCTCACCGGGCTGGTGGAGGATCTATTGGATCTATCGCGTCTGGATGCTGGCACCCTGCGCCTGCGGAGGGAGTCGATGGACCTGGTTCGAATATCGCGAGAGGCCGTTGATGTGACCAAGCCCAAGGCTCAAATGAAAGATATCACCATCAACTTTCGGGCGGGGGCACCTAGCATCGAGGCCCTCGGCGACCCCCACCGGGTGAAACAGATCATCGACAACCTACTCGACAACGCGTTGAAGCATACCGAGCCTGGGGGCAGGGTTACGGTGGAGGTAACGGCTCGGAACAGCGAGGCGGTGATCAAGGTGGCAGACACCGGCCTCGGTATTCCGCGGGAGAGCCTCCCGTATGTGTTCGACCGCTTCTACCAGGTCTATTCTCAACGCAAGGCTGGTGCCGGCCTGGGCCTGGCCGTGGTGAAAGAGTTGACCGAGGCCCATGGCGGGCGAGTGGAGGTGGAAAGCGAATTTGGGGTGGGTTCCACCTTCACGGTGGTATTGCCAATCCCGGCCAGTCTCAAGTGATCCCGGCTTCATGAGGCGGATAGGCTTGTCAATGCCCGAGGTGCTCCTGATCGCCCTGGTCTTTGCCTTGGCCGCCACCACGGTTGGCTGGCTCTTCATGACGGAGGCCTCCTACCTGGGCAGCGGTGCGGTGAGGCGCTTCTATGATTTCGGCTCCCGCTTCTACGATGCCTCCAAGGGCCGGCTGGCCGCCTATCGCTTCAGCCCAGAGGAGGATCGGAGGTGGCTTTTGCCCCCCCTGCTCCCGGCCATTGAGCGCGACCCCCACTGTCGAGTGTTGGATGTGGCCACCGGGTCGGGCAGGGTGCCGCTGCTCCTTCTAGGTCAACCGGGTTTCCTGGGCTCTATCGTCGGCCTGGATCTGTCAGAGGGCATGTTGCGAGTTGCCCGGGAGAAGTTAGGGGCCTGGGTGCAGAGCGGCAGGGTGGCCCTGATCAAACAGGATGCCTCGTATTTGCCTTTCGAAGACGTGGCCTTCGATGTGGTGAGCAGTACTGAGTCCTGGGAGTTTTTTCCACACCCGGAAAAGGCCTTGGGCGAGATGGCCCGGGTGTTGAAGCCCGGTGGGATTCTTCTACTGAGCAAGCAGCGCGATAGCTGGGCCCTGTGGATGTACGGGCGCTCGTTCACCAGGAAACGGGTGGCAGCAATGCTGGAGCAGGCAGATTTTACCGGCATCACCATAGTTGACTGGCAGAGGCGCTACGACCTGGCGTGGGGGACCAAGGCGGGCATGCCAGCGCCGGGGCCCTCGGAACCGCCGGGCCCTTGGGATTCCGTGCGCTGCCCGGTTTGCCAGAGCCAGCTCTTGTCCTCAGGCCAGGGCCTCACCTGTAGCCAGTGCCGGGGAGAATACCCTATTCGCCAAGGCATTCTCTATTTGGCTTGAGCGATCAGCGGGCCATGAGCTGGTAGAGAAACCAGATGGCTGGCGCGGCCAGCAATAGCAAGAGGAGAGCGATCATCCCCAGGAGCAAGATAACCTGCGGCGATGGCCGGGCGACCTCCTGGAGATGGGCCGGGGCTTCTTCTTTGTACTCGATTGCGGGTACCACTGGCTGACCTGGCTGGTCGAAGGCATGGATCACCATGGCCGTGATATTGTCCGGGGCACCGCGCTCCTTAGCCAGGGAGACGAGGCTTTGTACTGCTGCCTGGGGATCAGGTTGGTTGGCAATGGCCTCTTTCATCTCCTCGTCGGTGCAGAGCCCCCACAGGCCATCGGTGCAGAGCAGCACGGTGTCGCCGGCCTGGGCCGGCACCTCAAAGACGTCTACCTGCACCTCCGGATGACGGCCCACCGCCCTGGTCAAGAGATTACGACCGCGCCCGTCGCGCACGCCATCTGGGGCCAGCAGCCCGGCCCGCACCTGCTCCCCCAGGAGAGAATGGTCCTGGGTGATCTGGCGGAGATCGCCTTCTCGGAGCAAATACCCCCGGGAGTCTCCTACGCTAGCGAAGAAGTATTCCGCACCCCGTAGCACCATGGCAGTAAACGTGGAGGCCATCCCAGACCGGGCCGGAGCTTCCAGGGAGCGCTCGTAGATCTCTCCATTGGCTCTCTGAATCGCTCGGCTGATGCTCTGGGCCACGTCCGGGGAAGAGTCGGCAAAGTATTCTCGGGCCACCATCTCCGTGGCTAGCGTGCTGGCCATCTCGCCGGCGCGGTGGCCTCCCAGGCCGTCGGCCACCGCGAAGAGCGACCCCTTGACCGAGAGCTGCCGTTGGTCCTCGGGCTGGCGGACTATCAGGCTGTCCTCGTTCGCCTCCCGCACCAGACCAGCGTCGGTGAATTTGCCAACGGCGAAACCAAGACTGCTTATCACCCCCCGCACCTCCTCCGTTAGCCTGTCCCGATTATACCATGAAAGGGTTTGGCGCGCTAGCTGCCGGTGGGCCTGGCGCTTATCTCTGCCTTGCCGCTAGTAGGGGGAGCGGCGGTGCCGGGACTTTAAAAAATGTGAAAAAATAGCGAAAATTGGCCAGAAAAGGTATTGACTTCGTGTGCCAAGTTGAAGTATACTTATTTTTTGCTATTTGCCCAGCCGCCTGGCTGTGCGTCTCCGGTTACAGTGCCAGTTACAGTAAATCAAGGAGCAGGTACCGAAAATGATGGAAGAGGTTTCCACCCCCATCTTCATTACCAATAACCAACGACTCTCCTATGCCCGCATCTCTGACGTCCTGCAGATGCCGAACCTGATCCAGGTGCAGAAGGACTCCTTCGAGTGGTTCAAGGAGGAGGGGCTACGCGAGCTTCTCGATGAGATATCACCCATCCAGAGCTTCAGCAAGGACCTGGAGCTGTATTTTCTGGACTACTCCTTCGGCGAGCCTAAATACAGCGAGGCGGAGTGCCGCCAAAGGGACATGACCTTCTCGGTGCCCTTGAAGGTATGGGTGCGCCTGGTCAATAAGAAGAGCGGGGAGATCAAAGAGCAAGAGATCTTCATGGGCGATTTCCCCAAGATGACCGACAATGGCACCTTTGTGATCAACGGCGCCGAACGAGTAGTGGTGAGCCAGTTGGTGCGCTCTCCGGGGGTATATTTCACCACCGAGGAAGATCCCTCCAGCGGTCGCCATCTCTGCTATGGCAAGCTCATCCCCAATCGGGGCGCCTGGCTGGAATTCGAAACCAGCAACAAGGACGTGCTCTCGGTGAAGGTAGACCGCAAGCGAAAGATCCCGGTGACCACCCTCCTGCGGGCCATTGGCTATGGCAGCGACGAGGAACTGCTGGCCTTGGTCCGTGACGTGGATACCAATCCCGACCACCCATACCTCCTGCGAACTATCGACAAAGAGTCCATCGACGCTCGCACCCAGAATGGGGCGGTCATCGAGTTCTATAAGCGCCTGCGCCCTGGAGATCCGCCCACTCTAGATAATGCCCGGGAGTTCCTGGAGAACCTCTTTTTCCGGCCCCGCCGCTATGCCCTGGGCCGTGTGGGACGCTATAAGCTCAACAAGCGCCTGGGCCTGTCGGTGCCGATGAGCATCCGCACCTTGACCAGGGAGGACCTGGTGAAGATCGTGGAATTCATCATCCGGGTGAACAATGGCGTGGAGGCATCGGACGACATTGACCACCTGGGCAACCGTCGTGTACGAGCAGTGGGCGAGCTGATCCAGAACCAATTCCGGGTGGGCCTGTTGCGCATGGAGAGGTTGGTAAAAGAGCGCATGAGCATTCAGGACCCGGAACAGGTGACACCGGGACTCTTGATCAACATCCGGCCGGTGGTGGCGGCCATGCGGGAGTTCTTCGGCGGCAGTCAGCTCTCTCAGTTCATGGACCAGACCAATCCGCTGGCTGAACTCACCCACAAACGGCGGCTTTCGGCGCTGGGCCCCGGCGGTCTCTCTCGGGAGCGGGCAGGGTTCGACGTGCGCGATGTGCACAACTCACACTATGGTCGGATCTGCCCCATCGAGACCCCAGAGGGGCCTAATATTGGCCTCATTGGGAGCCTGGCCACCTACGCTTGCATCAACGAGTACGGCTTCATCGAGACGCCCTATCGCAAGGTCACCAGCACGGTGGACAACACCTATGAGGCGGTTCTGGGCAAGACCCTGGGCGAGGACGTGGTGGACCTAAGGAGTGGCGAGGTGATGGCGGAGAAGGGCGTCAAGGTTACACCCGAGCTGGCTGAGAGGCTGTCGGCCCTGCCGCCTCGCCGGATCAAGATCGTGCCCATGGTCACCAACGAGATAGTGTACCTCTCCGCGGATGAAGAGGAGCAGTACGCCATCGCTCAGGCCAATGCCCCCTTGGATGAGGACGGGCAGTTCGTGGAGGAAAAGGTCTCCGCGCGCCACGGGAAGAAGTTCCTCTTTGAGCTGCGAGAGCGTGTGGACTACATGGACGTATCGCCCAAGCAGATCGTCTCCGTGGCCACGGCCCTCATCCCTTTCCTGGAACACGACGACGCCAACCGGGCTCTCATGGGCTCCAATATGCAGCGCCAGGCAGTGCCTCTTCTGGTGCCGGAGCCACCCATCGTGGGGACGGGGGTGGAAGTGCAAGCGGCAAAGGATTCCGGCCAGGTGATCGTAGCCCAGAAACATGGCGTGGCGACCAGTGTCACGGCCGACTCGATTACCCTGCAGTACGATGATGGCACCCAGGCTGTGTATCGGTTGGAGAAGTTCGTCCGCTCCAACCAGGGCACCTGTGTGGATCAGCGTCCGGCTATCAGTAACGGCCAGCGGGTGCAGGCCGGCCAGGTGATCGCCGACAGCTCTTCCACCGCCAACGGCGAACTGGCCCTGGGGCAGAACGTCATCGTTGCCTTCATGAGCTGGGAGGGCGGCAATTACGAGGATGCCATGCTGATCAGCGAAAACCTGCTACGTGAGGATAAGTTCACCTCGATTCACATCGAGAAGCACGAGATAGAGGCCAGGGATACCAAGCTCGGCCCGGAGGAGATCACTCGCGACATCCCCAACGTCAGCGAGGACAGCCTGAGGAACCTTCACGAGGACGGCATCGTCCGCCTGGGCGCGGTGGTGGGGCCCGGCGATATCCTGGTGGGCAAGATCACTCCCAAGGGTGAGACTGATCTGACGGCGGAGGAAAAGCTGCTCCGGGCCATCTTTGGCGAAAAGGCCCGGGAGGTGAAGGACACCTCGTTACGAGTTCCTCACGGCGAAAAAGGCAAGGTGGTGGACATCAAGGTCTTCTCCCGTGAGGATCACGACGAGCTCCCGGCCGGGGTGAACAAGCTGGTGCGGGTGTCCATCGCCCAGAAACGAAAGGTCAGCGAGGGCGACAAGATGGCGGGCCGCCATGGTAACAAGGGCGTGATCTCAAAGGTGTTACCCGTGGAGGATATGCCGTTCCTGCCCGACGGCACCCCAGTGGACCTCATCCTGAGCCCCATCGGAGTCCCATCCCGGATGAACGTGGGTCAGATCCTGGAGACCCACCTGGGATGGGCAGCCCGGGAGCTGGGCATCCGAGTGATCTCGCCGGTGTTCGACGGTGCCACTGAGCAAGAGATTGAAGGCGCCCTGGCCCGGGCCTGGCTAAAACAGCGAGGGTTTTCGGTGGAATACTCCGAGGAGTCGTTGAAGGACAAGGTGGCTAACCTGGCGGCGATCCGGCTCTGTCTGCGGGAGTGGCTCAGGGAAAACGGCGTGGAGGTGGATCGAGTGGCCGACGAGGATGTGGAGAATGTGGCCGCCGAGATGTCCCTGACCTGGGGCTTGCCCATGCCTATCCTGGGCAAGGTTCAGCTCTACGATGGCCGGACCGGAGCCCCTTTCGACCAGCCCGTCACCGTGGGCAATATCTATATGATGAAGCTGGCGCACCTGGTGGAGGACAAGATCCACGCCCGCTCCACGGGGCCCTACTCGCTGGTCACCCAGCAGCCCCTGGGCGGCAAGGCGCAGTTCGGAGGTCAGCGCTTCGGCGAGATGGAGGTATGGGCCCTGGAGGCCTACGGAGCTGCCCATATCCTGCAAGAGATGCTCACCGTTAAGTCTGACGACGTCATCGGCCGGGTCAAAACCTACGAGGCCATAGTCAAAGGCGAGAATATTCTGGAGCCCGGCGTGCCGGAGTCTTTCAAGGTACTGGTCAAGGAACTGCAAAGCCTGGGCTTGGCGGTGGAGGTCTTGAACGAAGATGAGGAGCGCATTCAGTTCGTGGAGGAGGCAGGAGAGGAGCCGCCCTCGCTAGGCCTGGAGGGCATAAACCTGATCGGCTTCGAGTAATAGGTGGCTCTGGAGCCCAAGGGGCAAGTCAATTGCGTAGGGGCACAAGTCAATTGCGCCCTAGGGGAGTAGGATTTAGATGCTGGAAGTCAACGATTTCAATGCCATTCGCATAAGCCTGGCCTCGCCCGAGCAGATCAGGGCCTGGTCATACGGTGAGGTCACCAAGCCGGAGACCATAAACTACCGCACCCTGAAGCCGGAGAAGGATGGGCTGTTCTGCGAGAAGATCTTTGGTCCCACCAAGGACTGGGAGTGCTACTGCGGAAAATACAAGCGCATCCGCTACAAGGGTATCGTTTGTGACAAGTGCGGCGTGGAGATCGCCCGGGCCAAGGTCCGCCGAGAACGCATGGGGCATATCGAGCTGGCCACGCCGGTGAGCCACATCTGGTTCGTGAAAGGCACGCCCAGTCGCCTGGGCCTGCTGTTGGACCTCTCTCCCCGGGAGCTGGAGAGGGTGCTGTACTTCGCTCAATACATCGTCACCGATGTGGACGAAGCCGAACGTGAGCGGGCTCTGGATGGCCTGGAAGAGGGTACCCTGGCCAAGATCGACCGCCTGGAGAGTATGACCCGGGAGCGCATCGCAGAGGTAGAAAAGCAACTCACGGAGGAGATCGCCTCTCTGGAAAAGGAGCAGAGGGATAGGTACGCGCCCCTGGAGGAGCGCCTGGCCACCTCTACCGACCAGGTGATCCAGCAGGCTAAGTCGGTGGAAGACCGGCTTCGGCACTTCATGGGCAAGCTCACGCCGGAGGCCATCGTCTTTGCGCCCGGCCGGCTCACTATCGTCGAGAAGAACGGCATCGTGTCTCAAAGGCACCTGAGCGACCTGACCCACGCCGTCCAGGCCAAGATCGAGGAGATGGAGAAGGAGATCCGTGCCGAGGAGGAGAAGATCGCCGCCTACTTCGGCGCGGCTATCGACCAGAAGCGCCGTGGGGCCAGCGTGGAGATCGATGAGCTCAACCGTAAGCTGATCGAAGAGAGCGAGGAGATCCGCCGAGCAGCTGATGAGCAGAGGGAAGAGATCGAAAACCTGGCCCCCCTGAATCTCCTGAGCGAGAGCAGGTTCCGCGAGCTGAACGAGAACTATCACCGCATCTTCCGGGCTGGGATGGGCGCCGAGGCCCTCCACGATATCGTGAGCCGCATCGATCTGGATGCCATGGTGGCCGTGCTGAGGACTCAGGCTCAATCCAACTCCCAGCAACGCCGCAAGAAGGCGGTGAAGCGCTTGCGGGTGGTGGAGGCCTTCCGGAAGTCGGGCAATCGGCCGGAGTGGATGATCTTTTCCGTGTTGCCGGTGATACCCCCTGACCTGCGACCTATGGTTCAGTTGGACGGTGGCCGTTTTGCCACCAGCGATCTGAATGACCTTTACCGCCGTGTTATCAACCGCAACAATCGGCTGAAGAGGCTCCTGGAGCTGGGCGCACCGGAGATCATCGTGCGTAACGAGAAGCGTATGCTTCAGGAGGCGGTGGACTCCCTCATCGACAATGGCCGAAGGGGTAGGGCGGTATCCGGCTCCAGCAAGCACAAGCTGAAGTCCCTATCCGACCTGCTCAAGGGCAAGCAGGGACGGTTCCGGCAGAACCTGTTGGGCAAGCGCGTGGACTACTCCGGCCGTTCGGTGATCGTGGTGGGTCCGGAGCTGAAGCTGCATCAATGTGGCCTGCCCAAGAAAATGGCCCTGGAGCTCTTCAAGCCCTTCGTCATGCGCAAATTGGTGGAGCACAACTACGCTCACAACATCAAGAGCGCGAAGCGCATCGTGGAGCGCATGAAGCCCGAAGTCTGGGACGTATTGGAGGAGGTGATCAAGGATCACCCGGTGCTCTTGAACCGCGCCCCCACCCTGCACCGCCTGGGCATCCAGGCCTTCGAGGCGGTGTTGATCGAGGGGAGTGCCATCCAGATACATCCGGCGGTGTGCGCGGCGTTCAATGCCGACTTCGATGGGGATCAGATGGCGGTGCACGTGCCGCTCTCTCAGGCGGCCAAGGAGGAAGCCAAGTCTCTGATGCTGGCGTCCCTGAACCTGCTCTCCCCCTCCAACGGCGAGCCCATTGTGGCTCCTACCAAGGACATGGTGCTGGGCTGCTACTATTTGACCATGGAGAAACCGGGGGCCAAGGGTGAGGGCAAGGTCTTCGCCAGTTTCGACGAGGCTACTCTGGCTTATAGCCTGGGCGCTTTGGGGCTTCACGCCCGCATCAAGATCCGAGTGCCTGGCGACACCAGGCTTTTGGAGACCACCGTTGGCCGGGTGATCTTCAACGAAGCCTTGCCTAAAGGTATGCGCTTCGAAAACAAGGTGATGGACAAAAAGGGCCTGCGAGACGTGGTGGCCAAGTGCTATCGCTTGTACGGCCAGGCCCGGACGGCGACCCTGGTGGACGAGATAAAGCGCTTGGGCTTCAGCTATGCCATGCGCTCAGGCATGACCATTGCCATCAGGGACCTGGAAATACCCAAGGCGAAACTAGAGATATTGTCTGCCACCGATGGCAAACTTCTGGAGATGGAGCGCCAGTACCGGAGGGGGTTGATCACCGAGGACGAGCAGTACCAGGGGGCCCTGGAGCTCTGGACCAAGACCAAGGAGGACGTTACCCAAGCCGTGGCCAGCGGGCTGGACCGCTATGGTTCCATCTACGTCATGGCCACCTCCGGGGCCACTAAGGGGAAGTTCGAGATGATCAGCCAGATCACCGGCATGCGGGGACTGATGACCGACCCCGCGGGCCGGGTCATCGATCTACCCATCCGTTCCAACTTTCGGGAGGGGCTCTCCGTGTTGGAGTACTTCATCTCCACCCACGGTGCTCGCAAGGGCCTGGCCGATACTGCCCTGCGCACGGCAGACTCCGGCTATCTGACCCGTCGTCTGGTGGACGTGGCCCAGATCGTCATCGTCAACGAGGAGGACTGCGGTACCCGGGCGGGCATCTGGATCCGACGGTCCGAGGAGGGAGGCTGGGGCGTGGGCCTGGGGGAGCGCGTGCTAGGCCGCATTGCCGCCAGCAGTGTGGTGGACCCCAGGACGGGCGAGATCATCGTGGAGGCAGGCCAGGAGATCGACGAACCCAAGGTCGATCTTATCAACCGGCTGATGATCCCCCAGGTTCAGGTGCGTTCGCCGCTCACCTGTGAGCTCAGACACGGCGTCTGCCGGAAGTGCTATGGGCGCAACCTGGCCCGGGGCACCCTGGTGGAGGTAGGGGAGGCGGTGGGGATCATCGCTGCCCAGTCCATCGGAGAGCCGGGCACGCAGTTGACCATGCGCACGTTCCACACCGGTGGTGTGGCGGGGGCTGAGGATATCACTCAGGGCTTGCCGCGGGTGGAGGAGCTCTTTGAGGCACGCACGCCCAAGGGCAAAGCTATCATCGCCGACATCGACGGAATAGTAGAGATCTTCCGCGACGATGATCTGCGTCGGGTTAGGATCGTCTCGTCGGAGATCTATCGAGACGAGTATGCCCTGCCCGAGGGATACGAGGTCCTGGTCAAGGACGGCGATCGGGTGAACGCCGGCGCGGTGCTGGCCGCCAGGGGGGCGTTGGAACGTAAAGGCATCGAGATCGTGCCAGTGGACGCCGTCGTGGCGCGCACCGCTGGCGAGGCCTTCGTGGAGGCCGGACAGGTGGTAGTGCGCTACGAGGACCGGGAGGAGAGGGAATACGCCATACCGGCCAGCGCCCGTCTACGGGTGGAGCAGGGTCAGAGGGTGAGCGCCGGCGATCAGATCACCGAGGGCGCCAAAGATCCGCAGGACATCTTGCGGGTCAATGGCTGGGAGGCGGTACAGCTTTACCTGTTGGAAGAGGTGCAGAGGGTGTACCGCTCCCAGGGCGTGAATATCAACGACAAGCACATCGAGGTGATCATCCGTCAGATGATGCGTCGGGTGCGAGTGGAAACCCCAGGGGATACGAACTTCCTCCCCGGCGAACTGGTGGACCGGTTCGTCTATGAAGAGATCAACGCCAGGGTCCTGGCCGAGGGGGGCGAGCCGGCCACTGCCCAAGCGGTGCTCTTGGGGGTAACCAAGGCATCGCTTAACAGCGATAGCTTCCTGGCCGCAGCCTCGTTCCAGGAAACGACCAGGGTCCTCACGCAGGCAGCGGTCACTGGCGCCACGGATCGACTCCTGGGCCTGAAGGAAAACGTCATCATCGGCAAGCTCATCCCGGCGGGCACTGGCATGAGGCTACGCCGGGAGAGGGAAAGGACGATCCTGGAGGGCCAAGAGACTGAGGTGCCGGAACTCCTTGGGTAATGGCCTCCTTGCACCGGGGCAAAGACGATCAAGCAGGGCCAGATTCTATTGACAAGCATAAATCGAAATGATATACTCTCCGCTTGGCGTTTCTTCAAGGAGGGCTGGAGATTGCCGACGATCAACCAATTGGTTCGCAAGGGACGGGCTAAGCTGCGCAAAAAGACCAAGGCGCCGGCGCTGAGATGGACCTTCAATTCCTACGAACAGCGCATGGAGCCTACCCGCGGTGCCCCGCAGAAGCGTGGGGTTTGTACCCAGGTGCGGACAACCACGCCCAAGAAGCCCAATTCGGCTCTGCGGAAGATCGCCCGGGTCAGGCTCACCAACGGGATGGAGGTGACGGCCTACATCCCGGGCGAAGGCCACAACCTTCAAGAGCATTCGGTCGTGCTCATTCGGGGAGGCCGCGTCAAGGACCTGCCCGGCGTTCGCTATCACATCGTCCGTGGTGCCCTGGATGCGCTGGGGGTGGAGAAGAGGCGTCGGGGCCGTTCCAAGTATGGGGCCAAGCGGCCTAAGGCCGAGGCCGGAGGGAAGAAAGGCACCGCTGGCAAGTAGAACGGTGAAGTGGAGACTCGGCTCGAGAGAAAAGCAGGAGGCAGACCGTGCCCAGACGTGCGCGGGTAATCCGACGGGTTCTTCTGCCGGATCCCAAATATAATAGTATTACGATTGCCCATTTGATCAACCGGGTCATGATGTGTGGCAAAAAGACGGTGGCGGAGTCCATCGTCTATCGCGCCATGGAGATACTGGAGAACCAGACGAGGAAGCCCGCCCTGGATACTTTGGAGTTGGCCCTCAGGAATGCCACTCCGCTCCTGGAGGTAAAACCCCGGCGGGTCGGAGGCGCCACCTTGCAGGTCCCGGTGGAGATCAAAGGTGAACGGCGATCCGCCCTGGCCATGCGCTGGCTGGTGCGATCGGCCCGGGCTCGGCCGGGGAAATCCATGGCCGAGAAGCTGGCCGGGGAGTTGTTTGACGCCTCGCGCAACATGGGCGCCACAGTGAAGAAGCGGGAGGACACGCACAAGATGGCGGAGGCCAACAAGGCCTTCGCCCATTATCGGTGGTAGTCCGCGGGTGAGCCGGTCAACAGGGAGGAGGGTGATGAGCCTTTGAGCTAATGAGTGGATGAGCGACGAGTTGGCTGAGCCTTCACTTGTTGATGGCGTTGTCCGGCGGAGGTCAGTTTTGCCCGCAGTCGTCGCTATGGCAGCTGGCTCATGGACTCGTTGGCGGATTGACTCATTAGCTCTTGAACGTTGACCGGAGAAACAGATGCCCAGGAGAATTCCCCTGGAAAGAACCCGCAACATCGGTATCATCGCCCATATCGATGCCGGTAAGACGACCACCACCGAACGTGTCCTGTTCTATACTGGAAAGACCTATAAGATGGGCGAGGTCCATGACGGCACTGCGGTCATGGATTGGATGGAGCAGGAAAGGGAACGCGGGATCACCATAACGGCCGCGGCCACTACCTGCTATTGGCGTGATCATCAGATCAATATCATCGACACTCCTGGCCACGTTGATTTCACCGTCGAGGTGGAACGGTCGCTGCGAGTTCTCGATGGTGGCGTAGTGGTCTTCGATGCCGTGGCAGGCGTCGAACCCCAGTCCGAAACAGTCTGGCGGCAGGCGGATCGATACCGGGTGCCGAGGATCTGTTTCGTAAATAAGATGGATCGCACCGGCGCCGACTTCTGGCGCACCTTCGACATGATCCAGGACAGGCTAGGTGCAGACCCCGTAGCTGTCCAACTGCCAATCGGTGTGGAATCCACTTTCAATGGCGTTGTCGATCTGATTGAAAACACGGCTATAGTTTACGCCGACGATCTGGGCGCCCAAGTATCGGAGATCTCTATCCCTGAATCCCTCCGCGCTGAGGCGGCCAGGTACCGCGAGGTCTTGGTGGAGAAAATCGCCGAGACCGACGAGGAGTTAACAATCAAATACCTGGAAGGCCGGGCCATCAGCGAAGCCGAGCTACGCCGGGCCTTGCGCCAGGCCACCATCCGTTCCCGGCTCATCCCGGTGTTTTGTGGCTCCGCCTTGCGCAACAAGGGTGTCCAGCCCATGTTGGATGGGGTGGTAGATTACCTCCCTTCGCCCCTGGACATCCCGCCAGTGCAAGGGGTCGATCCTCGAAGCGGGCAGGTGGAGGCTCGGTCGGCGTCGGAGGAGGAGCCCTTTTCAGCACTGGCGTTCAAGATCGTGTCCGACCCCTACGTGGGACGCCTGGCTTATTTCCGGGTGTATTCGGGCAAGCTGTATGCAGGGTCTTACATCCTGAACTCCACCCGGGAGCGCAAGGAGCGCATTGGCCGACTGTTGCAGATGCACGCCAACCACCGAGAGGACATCGACGAGGTCGGTGCTGGCGATATCGCGGCGGTGGTGGGGCTGAAGAGCACCTTCACCGGCGACACGTTGTGTGACCCGGAGAGGCCCATCGTGTTGGAGGCCATCGAGTTCCCCGAGCCGGTGATCTCCGTAGCCATTGAGCCCAGGACCAAGGCCGATCAGGACCGCATGGGCGGGGCGCTGCAGCGTCTTTCTGAGGAAGACCCTACCTTCAGGGTGCGCACCGATGAGGCCACCGGCCAGACCATCATCTCGGGCATGGGCGAGCTTCACCTGGAGGTCCTGGTGGACCGGATGTTGCGGGAATTCCGGGTGGAGGCTCACGTGGGAAAGCCGCAGGTAGCCTACAAAGAGGCCATCACCGTGGCCGCCCAGGCTCAGGGGCGATTTGTCCGGCAAACCGGAGGCCATGGGCAATACGGGGACGTCTGGTTGATGCTGGAGCCCCTGCCGCGGGGCGGTGGTTTGCGGTTTGAGAACAAGATCATAGGGGGTGCCATTCCCCGAGAGTTCATCCCGGCGGTGGAGGCGGGGGTTCGAGAGGCGGCGGAGACCGGCGTCCTGGCTGGCTATCCCTTGATCGACCTGAAGGCTACCCTATACGATGGGTCCTACCATGAGGTCGATTCCTCCGAGATGGCCTTTAAGATAGCTGGCTCCATGGCACTGAAGGCTGCGGTACAGAAGGCAGGGCCGATCCTGCTGGAGCCGGTGATGAAGATCGAGGTGGTGGTGCCGGAGGAATTCATGGGCGATGTGCTGGGTGACCTGAACTCCCGCCGGGGTCGCATCGAGGGGATGGAGGTCAGGATGGGCTCTCAGATCATTAGAGGGGTCGTGCCGTTGGCCGAGATGTTCGGCTACGCCACTGACCTGCGATCGGTGACCCAGGGCCGGGGCACCTATTCTATGGAATTTTCTCACTACGAGCAGATGCCCAGGCCCCTGGCGGAGGAGATCATCGCCAAGGTGCGGGGATAAGCAACTGGTGTGTGCCGGTATCCGCTGCACACTGAATTTCGAGAGCGTATTGCTGAAGGAGGAATCGTCTTATGGCGAAGAAGCGTTTTGAGCGGACCAAGCCTCATGTTAATGTGGGGACTATTGGTCATGTGGATCATGGTAAGACCACTTTGACGGCGGCCATG
>JACQYG010000011.1 GCA_016208345.1 Chloroflexota bacterium | reverse complement strand
GGTAGAGAGTGCCGGGGCTAAGCTCGTAGCCGTGGCGTCTTAGCTCTTCCATCATCTCAATTCCGTACACCGGGCCTTGGCTCGCGTGGTAAAGGATATGTACTTTAATGGAACCGAGGAAAAAGTCGCGTAGCATGGGCTCCCCCAACCGCGTGGATGCCACCAGTACCGCCCTAAATTATCGCATAACGTTATCGGTAACCGATATTATACCTTAGGCCGGACCGACAGTCAAGGCCGTCCTCTTGAATTGAATGCATCGCCTGGGAAACCCCTGGAAAACCCAAGAGAAAGGCGTTAAGGCCATTTTGAGGATGCTCGCCAGGGGATGGTGAGACAGACCTTGCGTTGGCTGGCGGCGTGTAGTATACTTTAAGTGTACTTCAGTGGCACGACGTCCCAACGAAGCGCCAATCTCCAGGGTACTACAGGTGAGGAGGTCTGGACATGAAAGTTTCCTGCTTGCAAGAAAACCTGGCTAAGGGCTTGGCCATTGCGGGCCGAGCGGTGGCTGCCCGAGCCAGCATGGGCTTGGATATCCTGAGCAACGTCATGATCGCCACCGACCAGTCACGCCTGAAGCTATCAGCCACCAATCTGGAGATCGGCATCACCTGTTGGATAGGCACTAAGGTCGAGGATGAGGGCGCCATCACCGTTCCAGCACGACTGTTGACCGAATTCGTGAATTCCCTGCCCAACGAGAAGATAGATATGGAACTCTTGGTGCGTACCCAGTCGTTGCACCTTAAATGTGGCCGTTTCGAGGCCAACATCAAGGGCAAGGACGCCGAGAAGTTCCCGATCATCCCCACGGTCAGCGAGGCTGCCACCACCACTATCGAACCTGCCCTGCTCAAAGAGATGATCACCCAGGTGGCCTTTTCCGCTGCCACCGACGACACCCGGCCGGTGTTGGCGGGGGTTTTGGTCTCTTTCACCGATAGCCATTTGACCATGGCTGCCGCCGATGGCTTCCGCCTTTCTGTGAGAACCGTCAACCTGCCGAGCTCTATCCCAGAGAAACTGGAGGTCATAGTCCCGGCTCGTACCATGCTGGAGGTATCCCGCATCATCGGCGAGGAGACCGAGCCGGTGGAGATCACCGTCACTCCCAATAAGAGCCAGATCCTGTTCCGCCTGCCCAACGTGGAGGTGGTCTCCCGATTGATCGAGGGGCAATTCCCTAACTATCAGCAGATCATCCCCGCATCTTACAAGACCAGGGCGGTGGTCAATACCGATGATTTCTTGAAGGCCACGCGCATCGCCTCCTTTTTTGCTCGAGACTCCGCCAACATCGTGCGTCTGCAGGTACACCCCGGTGAGGAGTTAACCCCCGGCAGGATACTCGTGGCGGCCACCGCGGCCGAGGTGGGCGATAACGTCGGGGAGCTGGACGCCATCATCGACGGGGAGCAGGCGCAAATCGCCTTCAATGCCCGCTATCTCACCGATGTGCTGGGGGTGATCGCCACCCAGCAGGTCAGCCTGGAGATGACCGGACCTTCCAGCCCAGGCGTGGTGCATCCGGTGGGGGGAGAGGGCTTCACTCACGTGATCATGCCCATGCACATTCCGAAGTGACCGACCTCCGTAGTGAAAAGTGAGCGGTCAACTGCCGTCCAGTTGACCGCTTTTGGTAAATGCGAGATGTATTGCCAACATATCAGCCTGGCCAATTTCCGCAACTACGTGCGTCTGGAACTGGACCTGCCACCGGGCCTCTCCCTCTTCATTGGTGGCAATGCCCAGGGGAAGAGCAATCTGTTGGAGGCAGTCTATTACCTTGCCACGGCCAAGTCGCACCGCGCCACAGCGGAGAGAGAGGTGATCAATTGGCTGGCTATGGCCGAAACCCAGCCCTTTGCCAGAGTGACCGGAAGGGTGCATCGAGAGGGCTCCGTGCTGGACATCGAGATCGTCCTGGTGGGACGCCAGGATACAGCGGCCCCGGAAGAGTGGCCCCACTGGGAGCGGTTAGGCGAATTCAAGAACCACGACCTCTCGGTTCAAAAGAGATTCAAGGTCAACGGCATGGCCAGGCGGGCAGTGGAAATCCCGGGCCTGGTCAACGCGGTCATGTTTTGCCCACCCGATCTGGAGATCGTCAATGGAGCCCCGGCCTTCCGCCGCCGGTATCTCGACGTTACCCTGTCGCAGATCGACAGTCGTTATTGCCGATGCTTACAGAGGTACAATAAGATCCTGGTGCAACGCAACCACCTGTTGCGTCGCCTGCGGGACCGACCAAGCAGCCTGGATCAGTTGGTCTTCTGGAACCGCGAACTGGTGGCCAGCGGGGCCTACCTGGCTTTGGTCCGGGACAAGACGGTTCGTGCCCTGGACGAGTACGCGCAAGAGATCCACGGGCAACTGACGGGCAAAGCCGAACGGCTGCGGATGACGTACGATTCCAGCGTGGGGTGGAATAGAGGCCAGCTTAGCCTCCCCATCCTGGAAACCAGCCACACTGCCGCCGAAGCTGAGCTTGAGGCGCATATCGCCAGCGCATTCGCGGCCCAGCTCCAGCGTCAGCAGAAAAAGGAGCTATTGCTGGGGATGTCGTTGGTGGGGCCCCATCGCGACGACCTGACCTTCCGGGTCAACGGCGTGGACATGAACGTCTATGGCTCCCGGGGCCAGCAGCGCACCGTAGCGCTCTCACTGAGACTGGCCCAGCTACGCTTGATGGAGGATGTCGCCCGGGGAAAGCCGCTTCTGCTGCT
>JACQYG010000024.1 GCA_016208345.1 Chloroflexota bacterium | reverse complement strand
TATTGAAAAGGCTGGTGTAGACCTGGACGACGAGCTCTTTTTGGCCGGGTCTCTGACCGAGTCACGGAACCCGGCGACGATGGACATCGACACCAAATCTACCTTGGAGATCCTCGAGCTGATCAACGTCGAGGATGCCAGGGTGATCGGCGCCGTGCGCGCTGAGCTTCCCAACATCGCCCGGGCCGTTGACGTCGTGGTGGAGCGGCTCAATCACGGGGGGCGGCTGATCTACGTGGGGGCCGGGACCAGCGGGCGCCTGGGCGTGTTGGATGCAGCGGAATGCCCGCCTACCTACAACACTCCGCCGGACCTGGTCCGGGGCATCATCGCCGGCGGCGTCCCGGCGCTGTATTCCTCAATCGAGGGGTTGGAGGACGTGCCTGCCCTGGGCGAGGCGGCGGTCATGGAGGCTGGGGTCTCCAGCCGGGACGCCGTGGTGGGCCTGGCCGCCAGCGGTAGGACCCCCTTCGTCCTGGGTGCGGTCAAAAAAGCCAGGGAGCTTGGCGCGGCCACCATTGGCATCACCTGCAACCGCCCATCTCCGTTGGTTGAATTGGTGGATATAGCCATTGTCCCTCGGGTGGGGCCGGAGGTGGTGGCGGGCTCCACCCGGATGAAGGCCGGCACCGCCCAGAAGTTGGTGCTGAACATGATCTCCACCGCGACCATGATCCGGTTGGGCAAAGTGTACTCCAACCTGATGGTAGACTTAAAGCCAACCAATACCAAACTGCGGGCCCGGGCCAGGCACCCGAGCCTTACAAGAGGCTGACGACGAGGTGAAAGTGGCCCTGGTGATGCTACTCGGCCATACCGATGCTCATCAAGCCAGGGAACGGCTCCGCCAGGCCCAGGGGGTCGTGCGCCGGGCCATCTCCGGCGGGAACGTTAAACGTTAGAACGTTAAACGTCGTGTGGACTTGCGGCGGCCAATGTGATATACTCCCGGTGTTCCGCCTGGCTTCTTTGTTGGTAAAGAAAGCCCCTGTGAGGCCTCGCTTCCAGGGGTTTTTTCTCGATAGAGGGTACACGTTGCGGGTACTATTGATCGCCCCCAAGTCCAAATTGCCCATTGATGTGCGGACCACGCCCTCCCTGGGCCTGGCCTACATCGGTGCCGTCTCCGAGCAGCGCGGCGACCAGGTTCGCCTGCTGGACATGAACGTGGACGATACCCCTCTGGCCCAGGCCCTGGAGCCAACGCCAGCCATCGTCGGCCTCACGGCCAACACCTCTCAGATCAAGGCGGCATGGCGGGTGGCCCAGGAGATAAAGGCGCTAAAGGACGTGCCGGTGGTCCTGGGAGGGCCTCATCCCACCGTGCTGCCGCAAGAGAGCCTGGAAAAGCCCTTCGTCGACGTAGTGGTGCGAGGCGAGGGGGAGGCGACCTGGAGAGAGCTTTGTGAGCTGCTGGAAGTCCGGGGAGGTGACCGGTGGAAACAGGACCTGGCCTCGGTGCCGGGGCTTGCTTTTCAAAAAGGAGGCGTCGTCGTCCACAATCCAGACCGTCCTCTGATCACCGACCTGGACAATTTGCCGTTCCCGGCCTACCATCTCTTCCAGATCGACCGCTACACCAGCCTGCAGCCGGCCATCGACAACCCCCAGGAGAATACCCCCAGCTACAGCATCATGACCTCCCGGGGTTGCCCCTATCGCTGCCACTATTGCTCGCAGTCCATCTTCCCGGCCCGGTGGCGGGCCCGCTCGCCGGAGAACGTGTTGGCCGAGTGGAGATGGCTGGTGGAGGAGATGGGTGCCCGGGAGATCGGTGTCCTGGACGACTCCTTCAACATCGACCGCAAACGGGTCCGGGCCATCTGCGACGGGCTTATCTCCGCCGGGCTCAACCGGGTGCCCTGGATCCTCATCAACGGCATCCGGGCTAACCTGGCGGACGAGGAATCCCTGGCCCAGATGAAGAGGGCGGGGCTGAAGCGCACGGCCTTCGGGGTGGAGAGCGGCGATCAGGTCATCCTGAACAGCATAGATAAGCACCTGAAGCTGGAAGAGGTGGAGGCGGCATTCAAAGCGGCGAGAAAGGTGGGCCTGGAAACCATCGGCTTTTTCATGATCGGGCTGCCTGGGGAAACGGAGACAACCATGGACGAGACCATCAATTTGGCCTGCAAGTTGGACCCGGTGGTGGCCAACTTCTCCATGACCACGCCCTTCCCGGGCACCGTGCTATACGAGCAGGTGAAGGCCAATGGCCGGTTCTTGATGGACGACTGGGATGACTTCGTCTTCTTCGAAGGCAAGGCCCGTTATGAGATGGACGGCCTCACCGCGGAGCTTCAAGAGCGCAAGTGGCGGGAGGCCTATCGCCGGTTTTACCTCCGGCCCCATCGCATCTGGCGCACCCTGGCCCGAAGGGATACCTGGCTCAACCTGCCCCGGGTCCTGCGCATGGGGGCGCGACTGGTGCTGCCCAAGGGGTGGCTGGAAACTGAGAGACGCGGTAAGCAGTTAGAAGGGGAGCCATGCAACTGAAATGCAGCGTGGGGGTGACCGCTCACAACGAGGAGGCGAACATCGGCAAGCTCCTGGAGGCATTGCTGGGCCAGGAACTGCACTGCGTGGAGATCACCGAGATCATTGTGGTGGCCTCGGGTTGCACTGACAACACCGTGCCGGTGATCCGCGAGTACCAGGGCAAAGATCGCCGGATTCAGCTCATCGTGCAGGAGCGCCGGGAGGGCAAGCCGGCAGCAGTTAACCTCATTCTTAGGGCCGCGAAAGAGGAGATCTGCGTCCTGGAGAGCGGCGACACCCTGCCCGGGCCCGACACCATTGAACACCTGGTATTGCCATTCACTGATCCCAAGGTGGGCATGACGGGGGCCCAGAAAATACCGGTGAACGCGCCCTCGGACGTGGTGGGATACATGTCGCACCTGCGGCTCAGGCTGGAGCACCAGCTCAGCCTGGAGATTCCCCGCCTGGGCGAGCTCATCGCCTTTCGGAAGGTGCTGGACGAGATCCCGCCCGACGTGGCCATGGACGAGGCCTTCGTGGAGGCCCTGGTGATCAAGAGGGGCCTGAAGGTGCGCTACGCACCGGAGGCAGTGGTATACAACATGGGCCCGACGACTATAGGTGATTGGATTCGGCAACGACGACGCAACTATGCCGGGCACCTACACCTGCGGCGCAAGTACGGCTACCGGGTTTCCAGCCTGGACAACGCGAAGGTGATCAGGATAGCCCTGGAGGAGCTGGTTGGGGCCCTTCGGATCATCCTCTACCTCTTCTGGGTGGGCTCGATGGAGTTTCTTTCCCGCATGTTGGGGGCCTATGACTACTATATAAGGAAGGAAAAGCATGTGGTCTGGGACATGGCCTGGAGCACCAAAGAGGTTGACGTGACGGGGGTTGACAAACCGGGGGAGCCAAAGGGGGCCCGCCCTTGAGAGGAAGGCTTTTCACCCTGGTGAAGATCGCGGTGAGCGTGGGGCT
>JACQYG010000071.1 GCA_016208345.1 Chloroflexota bacterium | reverse complement strand
TGATCTTGGTATGACAGCCCTCAGTGTACCCATTCGTGATCCGTAGGGTGAAGTACCCGAGGGTTTCCTTGCCCCAGCTGCGGAGGGTCTTGGCCCACAAGAATACTGCGGCGGCGTCGAATGCCTCCATGTTCACCAGCAGGTTGTGCCAGTGGTCCACCGCCGCCTGGCGAGTTGCACACCGGTAGAGACCGCGCACTCGCTCCTTGAGCCAGTGGTGCTCAGCAATCGTGGGGAAGCAGACCCGCATCCCCTCCAGTCTGGCATTCTGCTTGGACGTCAGCCGTTCCTCAGCCTTGAGCAACGGCCAGCGGGGCAGCGTGGCCTTGGCCTCAGCCTGCTCCAACCGCCGCTGCCCCACAAAGCCCCAAAGCAGCCGGCTGGCCTTCTTCGACCGTTAATGCACCCGCGCTGTTAGCTGCCCACAGTGAGAGCAGGCCTCCTCTGTGGGCAGCTCTACCGTCACCCTGTCCCCATCCCCCCGGTATGATCCCCCCACGCCGTAGCCTTGCAGTCCCAGCAAACTCCTGGTATCATCGTCCATGGGCGGTACGATTCACCGATCCTTTCTCTGAAAAGGTTTGTCCCCGGTGATTCTACCGCCCTTCCTCCATCCATTCCACACATTTCAGTATAAAGCCAAAAGGGTATTGACAAATCGCTGCTCTTGTGGTATCCTGTCACCAATAATTGTTCAGCACTTCTCAAGCTGAGGCGTCTCGATGAGCCAGCCGGCCGGCGTCGTCGTTCTCTCCCTTATTTCGTCCCTTATCATTAAGGGACTACTGCCGTTTGGGAGGGACTGGGGCCGGGCCTAAACACCGCCAAATCGCATACCCAAAGCCTCCCAAACGGGAGGCTTTTTCGTTGCCCGTAGTCGGCAACGTCGTCGACAGTATTGCAGGCACAGGGGCCTTTCCCATATCCATCGCTGGATCTGGGGAGGGCCTTTTTTATTCAGGTCAGACAGGAGGGGCTGGTATGAGACGCACCGGTGCACAAATGGTCTGGGAGATACTGAGGCGCGAAGGGGTCCAGATCATCTTCGGATACCCCGGGGGGGCAATCCTGCCTATCTACGACGCCCTGGTGGATTACCCCATCCACCACGTCCTGGTGCGCCACGAGGAGAACGCGGCCCTGGCAGCCGACGGCTACGCCCGTGCCACCGGCAGGGTTGGCGTCTGCATGGCCACTTCCGGGCCAGGCGCTATGAACCTGGTGACCGGCCTGGCCTGCGCCATGCTCGATTCTTCCCCGGTGGTGGCCATCACCGGCCAGGTCACGAGCCACCTGGTCGGCTCTGATGCGTTTCAGGAGATCGACGTCACCGGCGTGACGTTGCCCATCACCAAGCACAACTACCTGGTGAACCGGGTCGAAGAACTGCCCCGGGTGATGAAAGAGGCGTTCTATATCGCCCGCTCCGGCCGCCCAGGCCCGGTGCTGATTGACATCTGCAAGGATGCCCAGATGGCCTCCACCGGGTTCGAATATCCCGAAACGATCGAGCTACCCGGCTATCGGCCCGTCCTACGCGGCCCAGAGGAACAGATCCGCCAGGCCGCTGCCTACATCAACGCCGCCGAGCGGCCGATGATCCTGGCCGGGCACGGCATCATCCTCTCCGGCGCCAACGACGAACTGCGCGAACTTGCCGAGCGCGGCAACATCCCCGTGTCCACCACCCTGCTTGGCATCGGCGGCCTGCCGGAATCGCACCCGCTCAACCTGCGCATGATGGGCATGCACGGCCAGGCCTATGCCAACATGGCGATCCAGGAAGCCGATCTGCTTATCGCCCTGGGCATGCGTTTCGACGACCGCGTTACCGGCAACCTCAAGAGCTACGCGCCAAGAGCCGAGGTGATCCACGTGGACATCGACCCGGTGGAGATCGGCAAGAACGTTCGGGCCGACGTGGGCATCGTTGGTGACGCGAAGCAGGTTTTGCGGCAGATTCTGCCGTTCATCGAACCTCGCTACCGATCGGCATGGTTCGCCCAGATCGAGAGATGGCGCGGAGACGCAGGAGCACGCGACATCCTCAACCAGGGACTCCTCAAGGACATGCTCCTGGCACCATACGTCATTCACGAGATCTGGCGCGGGACGGGTGGCGACATTACGGTAGTCAGCGACGTGGGCCAGAACCAGATGTGGGAGGCCCAGTACTTTCAGCACGATCGCCAGAATCAACTGATCACCTCGGGGGGCCTGGGGACCATGGGCTTCGCCGTGCCGGCGGCCATAGGCACCAAGTTCGGAAGGCCAGACGACGAGGTGTGGGCGGTGGTCGGAGATGGCGGCTTCCAGATGAGCATCCCGGAGCTGGCCACTGTGGTCCAGGAAAAGCTGCCGCTCAAGATCGCGGTGATCAACAACGGCTGTCTGGGCATGGTACGGCAGTGGCAGGAGCTGTTGCATGACCGCCGCTACTCGGAGATACGCATCGCCGGCCCGGACCTGGTGAAACTGGCCGACGCCTACGGGATCAAGGGCCAGCGCGTCCGGCGGCCCGACGACGTGGCCGAGGCCATCCGTGTCGCCCGCCAGTGCCCAGGCCCGGTGTTGACCGAGTTCGTGGTCGAGCCAGAGATCAACGTCTTCCCGATGGTTCAGCCCGGCAAGGGGCTGCATGAGATGTGGCGCCGGCCGATGCCAAGTCGGAACATGGCTATGGCCGAGAAAGTATAGGGGTGCCAAATGCCTCCGGGCGATGACAGTAGCACGCGCAAATCAACCCACATCCTGGTCGCCCTGGTCGAGAACAAACCCGGTGTCCTGAACCGGGTCGCCAGTCTGTTCCGCCGCCGCAGCTTCAACATCGAAAGCCTGACCGTCGGCCACACCGAGTCGCCCGACATCTCACGCATGACCATCGTGGTGGACACCAGCAAGACCAGCGCCGCGCTGGTGGAGAAAAACCTGAACAAACTAATCAACGTCATCGACGTCCAGGACGTGACCCACGCCCCGATAGTCGTGCGTGACCTAGCGCTGATCAAGGTCACGGCCCCAGCCGAGAGGCGGGCCGAGATCATGCAACTCGTGGATATCTTCCGGGCTAAGATCGTGGACGTCTACGCCGAGTCGGTCATCGTGGAGGTCACCGGGCCGGAAGCCAAGATCGACTCCATGGTGGAACTGCTGCATCCCTTCGGCATCATCGAAATGGTGCGCACTGGCCGGGTGGCCATGGTGCGTGGCAGCGGATATCGTGCACCGTACGTGCTTAGCGACAATGGCACGAACGGGTTAAGGGTTAACCCTACCCCTAACCTCTAATCCAGCGATGGAAGGAGAACACCCAATGGCCAACATCTATTACGACCAGGACACAGATCTCAGCCTGCTGAAGGACAAGACCGTGGCGGTCATCGGCTACGGCAGCCAGGGGCACGCTCACGCGCTTAACCTGCGCGACTCCGGTGTGAGCGTTGTCGTGGGCCTGTATGAGGGGAGCAAGTCATGGGACAAGGCGGCCGGCGAGGGACTAAAGGTCATGAAGGTCGTCGAGGCAGCAAGGGATGCCGACGTGATCATGGTCCTTGTGCCTGATCCCGCCCAGCCTAAGCTCTACCGGGAGGAGATCGCGCCGGGGCTCTGGGCTGGCAAGACGCTCATGTTCGCCCACGGCTTCAACATCCGCTTCGGGCAGATCCAGCCGCCACGAGATGTGGACGTAAGCATGGTCGCACCCAAAGCGCCGGGGCACCGGCTGCGCGAGGTCTTCGTCGAAGGACAGGGGACGCCGGCGCTGCTGGCAGTACACCAGGACATTTCGGGCAGAGCCAAACAACAGGCCCTTGCCTACGCCAAGGCGTTGGGCTGCACCCGGGCCGGGGTCATCGAAACGACCTTCGCTGAGGAGACCGAAACCGACCTGTTCGGCGAACAGGCCGTGCTATGCGGTGGCATCTCCAACCTGATCCAGGCCGGGTTCGAGACATTGGTCGAGGCCGGCTATCAGCCGGAGATCGCCTATTTCGAATGCCTGCACGAGTTGAAGTTGATCGTAGACCTCATTTACGAGGGCGGCCTGACGTACATGCGCTACTCAGTGAGCGATACGGCCGAGCACGGGGACTACTACGCCGGCCCCCGCATCATCGACGAGCAAGTCCGCGCTGAGATGAAGAGGATCCTGACTGAGGTCCAAGATGGCTCATATGCCAAGGCTTGGATCCAGGAGAATGCCAAGGGCCGGCCGTGGTTCAACCGGAAACGCCAGGAGGGGCAGCAGGCCAGGATCGAGCAGGTCGGCAGGCAGCTGCGAGCGATGATGCCCTGGCTGAAGAAAAAGAGGTGAGGGGTGATGTCGAAGGGCCAACGATGACCGGGCTGATCTTCGCCGCCCTGAGGGGCCAGGCACCGCGTTTTGGAGTGAAGGAGGCACCACCCTTATGGACGAGAAGAACGTTGTCGTCGTACGCGTCTTCGACACCACCCTGCGAGATGGGGAGCAGTCGCCCGGCGCGACGCTAAACATCGGTGAGAAGATCGAGATCGCCAGGCAGCTTGCGCGGCTGCGCGTAGACGTTATCGAGGCGGGGTTCCCCATTGCCTCGCCTGGCGACTTCCAGGCAGTCCGCCAGGTGGCGCTGGAAGTCGGCCAGGCCGACAACCCACCGATCATCGCCGCACTCGCCCGGGCGAACAAGGTTGACATCGACCGGGCGTGGGAGGCAGTCAAAGAGGCCAAAAGGCAGCCTGTGCCACGACGTGGAGTTCTCCCCCGAGGATGCCGGGCGCTCTGATCCGAAGTTCCTGTATCACGTCCTTGAGGTCGCCATCAACGCCGGGGCGACCACCATTAACATCCCTGACACCGTCGGCTACACCATGCCCGAGGAGTTCGGAGCATTGATCGCGGGCATCATCGGGAACACACCCGGCGCGGACAAGGTGACCGTTTCCGCACATTGCCACAATGATCTGGGATTGGCCACCGCCAATACCCTGGCCGCGGTGCGCAACGGAGCACGCCAGGTAGAAGTCACCGTCAACGGCATCGGCGAACGGGCCGGCAACGCCTCGCTGGAAGAGGTCGTGATGGCGATCCATACCCGGCCGCAATTCTATCAACTCCACACCAACGTCGACACCGCGCAGATCACCCGCACCAGCCGCATGGTCAGCGCCTACACCGGCATCCCGATCCAGCCCAACAAGGCCATCGTGGGCGCCAACGCCTTCGCCCACGAGGCGGGCATCCACCAAGACGGCATGCTGAAAAATCCCCTGACCTACGAGATCATGCGGCCTGAGACAGTGGGGCTATCGGAAAGCAAGCTGGTCCTGGGCAAGCACTCCGGCCGCCATGCGTTTCAGGTAAAGCTCGCCGACATGGGCTACAATCTGACCGGCGACGATCTCGCCCGAGTATTCCAACGATTCAAGGACCTTTGCGATAAGAAAAAGGTCGTTGCCGACCCAGATATCGAAGCGATCATCAACGATGAGGTATATCAGCCGACCGAGGTATATCACCTGGAGCACGTCCAGGTATCGTGCGGCGACAAGTCGATCCCCACTGCCACGGTGCGTCTGCGGGGACCCCAGGGGCAGATCCTCGAGGACGCTGCCCTGGGCACCGGGCCGGTCGATGCGGTCTACAAGGCCATCAACCGCCTCATCGGCGTGCCCAATACGCTCACCGAGTTCGCCATCAAGGCGGTGACCGAGGGGATAGATGCGGTCGGGGAGGTGACCATCCGCATCGAGGCTAAAAACGGCGACGGCCAATACCCAGTGCACCCCCAGACGGGGCTTCTCCAGCGCACCTTCAGCGGCCACGGTGCGGACACCGACATCATCGTCGCCAGCGCCAAAGCCTATATGAGTGCGCTCAACAAGTTGCTGTCAGCGCGCGATAGCGGCGGCCACGCGATGCTCTGCGCATCGTCGAAGGGGCCAGGTACGGCGGCGGCTGGAAGCTAGAGCAGGAGTCCATCACATGGCCATGACCTTGGCAGAAAAAATCCTTGCCGCCCACGCGGGGCTGAAACACGTGTCGCCGGGCGACCTCATCGAAGCGAGGGTGGACATGGTGCTGGCAAACGACATCACCGCTCCGCTTGCCATTGGCCAGTTCCAGCGCCTGAACGTGCCCGGCCTCTTCGATCGCCAGCGGGTTGCTCTGGTCCAGGACCACTTTGTCCCGCCAAAGGATATCGCCGCCGCGAACCAGTGCAAACTCGTACGTAGCTTCGCCCGCGAGCACGGCCTTGCCCATTACTACGAGGCAGGCAAGACCGGCGGCATAGAGCACGTAGTGCTCCCCGAACAGGGCGTAGTGCTGCCGGGCGAAGTGGTCATCGGAGCGGACTCGCACACCTGCACCTACGGGGCGTTGGGGGCCTTCTCCACCGGCATGGGCTCCACGGACGTGGCGGTGGCCATGGCCACCGGTCGCATCTGGATGAAGGTCCCCGAAACGATTCGCTTTATCTACGAAGGCGGACTTCAACCTTGGGTTGGTGCCAAGGACCTGATCCTTTACACCATCGGTGACATCGGCGTCGAGGGCGCGCTGTATCAGGCGATGGAGTTCGGCGGGCCGGTCATCGACGCCATGGGCATGGACGGCCGCTTCACCATGGCCAACATGGCGGTGGAGGCGGGCGCGAAGGCTGGCCTGTTCGCGGTAGACGATACGACGCTGGACTATGTGCGGCGGCGCACCGGGCGACCCTTCACCGTTTACCATGGCGACCCCGACGCCCAGTGCGCCCTCGTACGCCAGTACGATGTCAGCGAGATCGAGCCGCAGGTCGCCTTCCCCCACCTCCCATCTAACACGCGCCCGGTCAGCCAGGCGGGGCACGTGTCCATCGATCAGGTCTTCATCGGCTCGTGCACCAACGGCCGCATCAGCGACCTACGACTGGCAGCTCGTGTGCTCGGTGGCCGACAGGTGGACAGCCAGGTTCGCTGTATCATCATCCCCGGCGACGCGACCGCCTACCGCCAGGCCCTGGCCGAAGGGCTGATCGAGACCTTCGTTGAGGCAGGAGCCATGGTCGGCACGCCGTCGTGCGGCCCGTGTCTAGGGGGCCACTCGGGCGTGCTGGGGGAGGGGGAGCGGTGCATCAGCACTACCAATCGCAACTTCGTTGGCCGCATGGGCCACGTCAAGAGCGAGGTGTATCTGGCAAACCCGGCCGTCGCGGCCGCCAGCGCCATACTGGGCCGCATAGCCGCTCCGGCAGAGCTATAGGGGCGGCGTGAGGTCTCCGCCCCGGCGAGGCTAGCACGGCGGACCTGGCCAACGCCTGGAGGGGGGACCATCTATTCAAGCAGCGAGGCTTAGAGATGAAACTAACCGGCAAAGCCTGGAAATTCGGTGACAACGTCAACACCGATGTCATTATCCCTGGCCGCCATCTGAGCACGACAGATCCAAAAGAACTGGCAAGGCATTGCCTGGAGGATCTGGATCCGACTTTCACGAGCCAGGTGCAGCCTGGCGACATCATCGTCGCCGGCAAGAATTTCGGCTGCGGGTCCTCGCGCGAGCATGCTCCCCTTTGCCTCCGCGGCGCGGGTGTGTCCTGTGTGATTGCCCAGAGCTTTGCGCTCATCTTCTTCCGCAATGCGATCAACCTCGGCCTGCCTATCCTCGAATGCCCGGAGGCAGCCAGGGCTATTCAGGCCGGCCACCGCATCGAGGTCGAACTGAGCACTGGCCAGATCACCGACCGGGATACAGGGCACACCTTCCAGGCGAAACCGTATCCCGAGTTTATGCTCAAGATCATCAACGCCGGCGGTTTGGTGCCGTACACAATGAAGCAGATGAATGCAGTCAACGGGAGTGGCACATGAGCACCGTCCAGATCTATGACACGACCCTGCGCGACGGCACCCAGGGCGAAGGCATTTCTCTCTCCGTCGAAGACAAGCTCAAAATCGCCCGCAAGCTCGATGAGTTAGGCGCCCACTACATCGAGGGAGGCTGGCCAGGCTCCAACCCCAAGGATGCCGACTTCTTCGCCCGGGCCCGATCACTCCCCTTCAAGCGCGCAACGGTGACCGCCTTCGGCTCAACCCGCCGTGCCGATGTATCCTGTGAGGCGGATCCGCAGATCAGGATGTTGCTCGACGCGGGCACGCGCACGGTGACCATCGTCGGCAAGACGTGGAACTGGCAGGTCCGCCACATCCTGGGAACGACCCCGGACGAGAACCTGCGCATGATCGCCGACACCGTGCGCTATCTCAAGTCCCAGGGCCGCGAGGCCTTCTACGACGCCGAGCACTTTTTCGACGGCTATAAGGCCGATCCCAGCTACGCCCTGGCGACGGTGCGCGTCGCTCAAGATGCCGGCGCGGACTGTGTCGTCTTGTGTGACACCAACGGTGGGACGCTAACGTGGGAATTGCAGGCAATCGTCGAGGTAACGCGCAAGGCAACGACCGTCCCCCTGGGCATCCACACCCACGACGATGCGGGCCTAGCCGTCGCCAATGCGCTGGCGGCGGTGCGGGCTGGTTGCACGCAGGTACAGGGGACGATCAATGGCTACGGTGAGCGCGTCGGCAACGCCAACCTGTGCAGCATCATCCCCAATCTCAAGCTAAAAATGAGGGTGGACTGCATCGGCGACGAAGAGCTCTGCAAGCTGACCGAGACGTCACGCTACGTCAGCGCGGTGGCCAACCAGGCCCACGACCGTCGGCTGCCCTACGTCGGTGCCAGTGCCTTCGCCCACAAGGGCGGCCTTCACGTCGGGGCCATCCTGAAGGCTGAGGAGAGTTATCAGCACATCGATCCCGCACAGGTCGGCAATGAGAAGCGCGTGCTGGTCAGCGAGCTGTCCGGTCGCAGCAACCTCGTCTACAAAGCGCGGGAATTCGGCCTGGACTCCAGCAAGGCCGAGGTGAAAGCAGCCCTGGCACAGATCAAGGAGTTGGAGCATCGGGGTTTCCATTTTGAGGGTGCGGATGCCTCAGTTGAGCTGCTTCTCCGACGCGCCCAGCCCAGCTACCAGCCGCCGTTCGAGCTGGTGGACTTCATGGTCATCGTCGAACACCGGCGCGGGCGCGGCATCTTTGCCGAAGCCAATGTGAAGGTCCGTGTCGGCTCGGAGATCATCCACACTGCCACCGAGGGCAACGGCCCGGTAAACGCACTGGATGCCGCGCTGCGCAAGGCGCTCCTGCCACACTACCCCCATCTTGCCACTGTGCAACTGACCGACTACAAGGTGCGTATTCTCAACGGCCAGGCGGCCACTTCTGCCACCACCCACGTCATGATCGAGACGCGCAACGGCCCCCGCTGTTGGAGCACCATTGGTTGCTCCACCAATATTATTGAGGCAAGCTGGCAGGCGCTGGCGGACAGCCTGGAATATGCGTTGACTATGACCGATATTGGAAATAACATTAACGGATGAAGGCGAAGATCGCGGTATTGAGCGGCGACGGCATCGGCCCCGAGGTCATC
>JACQYG010000070.1 GCA_016208345.1 Chloroflexota bacterium | reverse complement strand
CAGGCCGTTTCCGCTCGAAAACCCTATTGGCGCTACGTCCGTGCCATCCTGGAGCGTTGGGCGTCCCAGGGGCGAGGGCCTGTCTGATGTCCCGGAGTTCAACTCCGGGACATCAGGAAGTTGACAAGCGGCTTTTCTTTTGTGTATAATCGCGCCCGTCAGCCCTGCGAATAAGAACCCGGAGTACAGGTCTTGGCCAAGAAGAAGAGACAGGGCGCGCCGCCATTTACCCTGCTCATCGTGCCCCACACGGAGTATAGCCCCATCAGCTTCAGGGTGCCAGTTGGGCTTTTGTATCTGATCCTGGCGTTGGTGATGGCTGTACTGGTGGGGCTTTTTGTTTTCGTGGTCAAATATCGCGCCTTGCAAGCCGAGCTCTCTGAGCTGCGCTACCAGCAGCAGATGGGGACATCCCGCCAAAGGGAGATGCGGGCGATTATCCTCGACCAGGAGGATCAGGTCAGTAAGCTCAGCGCCCAGGAGGAGAAGCTTTCCAGGGACCTGGGAGAACTGGACCGTATCGCCGCCGAGGTCCGCCGCATCGTCGGCCTGGACCGGAACCCTACGCCGACCCCGAGGGTTAGGCCAGATAGCACCGCCGTCTTGGGCACCGCAATCGATCCCGAGGTCCTGGGGGCAATGGGACCGAGCCCGAGCTGGCAGCGCCCGGAGCGGGCGGCCCTCTCACCCTCCACCAGGGGGTCCCGGGCCACTGCGCCGAGCATGGCCCAGGACCTGGCGGAGCTCAGTGCCCTCTTGCCCGAAAAGCTCCAGGAATTCAATTTACTGAGGGAGCAGGTGGGCGAACGGGTGGCCAGGGTGGACCCCGACAAGCGCTCCGATCCGGCAGAGCTGGAGCGCCAGCTCAAGCTATACGACGCCGCCCCCCGGCTCTGGCCGGTGAGGGGCCTTTTCACCTCTGGCTTCGGCTATCGGACGCTCCTCGGACAGCGAGACTTTCACGAGGGCATAGACATCGGCGTGTGGTGGAGCACCCCGGTCCGCGCCACCCAGGATGGCGTGGTGATCTTTGCCGGCTGGCAGCCCCCGGGCCTGGGCTGGACAGTGAAGATCCAGCACGAGATGGGGTTCGCCACGGTGTATGGGCACAACTCCTATAATACGGTCAAGGTGGGCGAGAGGGTCAAAGCGGGGCAGGTCGTTGCCTATTCCGGCAATTCCGGCAAGTCCACGGGACCCCACGTCCACTACGAGGTGCACCTGAACGGGGTACCCATCGATCCAATGAAGTATCTGGAGCACTGACTTGTTCGGACGTCGTGGTAAGACATCCCCTTCCATCAATAGGGAAAAAATAGAAAACGTCATCGGCGTATCAGCGGTGGTCAAAGGGATGCTGAAGTCCACCGGTAGCATCCGGCTGGACGGCGTGGTGGAGGGCGAGATCGAAACCAGCGGGGATGTGATCGTTGGCGAGTCGGGGAAGGCCTACGCCAATATCAACGCCCAGGGGGTCTCGGTCTCCGGGTTGGTCAAGGGCAATATCAGCGCCAGCGGGAAGCTGGAGATAGCCAGCAAGGGTAAGGTTTGGGGGGACATCGAGGTCGCCTCTCTGGTGATCGAGGAAGGAGGCGTCTTCCGCGGGCAGAGCAAGATGACAGATGAGGCTCTGGCCAAGGAGTTGGCGGAGAGAAGCGAACCGGAGTCTCGGGCCTAGTCCCTCAGGCCGGGCTCTTCCCAGTTAAGAAGGTCGTGCCATGTTATCGCTGAACATCTGGTTACCCTTCCTTTCCTTTGCCGTGGTCTTCATTTTCGCCGCCCTGGTATTCCGGCGCTACCTGGAGCGCCGGGGCCTGCACCTGGCCATCTGGGGGTTGGGCCTGGTCATGTACGGCATTGGAGGCTTCTGTGAGTTCTACATCGGCGCCTTTGGCTGGAACGCCCTGGTCTTCCGCCTGTGGTACTACTTCGGCGCCGTCCTGGTAGCAGCCTGGCTGGGTCAGGGCACGGTGTTCCTCCTGGCGCGACGTCAATGGGCGTGGGCCACCCTGGTGGTGCTGGCTGCGGCCTCGCTCTTCAGCTTGTACGTGGTGTTCAATGCGCCGCTGGACAGCTCCCGGTTCGTGGCGGGAGTTCAGCTCTCCGGCCGAGACATCCTGCCCCGGAACGTGCGGCTTCTGACGCCCTTCTTCAACGTGTACGGTACCTTCACGTTAGTAGGTGGTGCGCTCTACTCGGCCTGGATCTTCTGGCGGAAGCGCATACTGCTCCACCGGCTCATCGGCAACATCTTCATCGCCGTGGGGGCCATGTCCCCGGCGGTGGGCGGCACCCTGAGCCGATTCGGGCTGACCGAGTATCTGTATCTGGGGGAGTTCCTGGGGGCGGTCCTGATGTTCGTTGGCTTCCTCCAGGCTACCAGCGTAGAGGCTTCTTTACTAGTAAAGAAGCGCTGACCGCCAAAGCCTCGGTTGTACGTCGATGGGCCTTTCGCCCTGGCCTACAGGGTGAAAGGCCTTGTCGTCTCCTTTGCTAACCTAATACACCTGGAAGGTGTATTAGGGTGAGGTGATGCCACGTGAGAGAGGAAAACCACGGCGAAGACCTGGAAGCCAACCGGCGTGGCACGGCCAGAGCGGAGTGGCCAGAGCTTTATTGGAACGTGCTCCTGGGCATCCTGGGCAACCTGGGATTGGGCATGGTGGTCCTGATCGCCCTGGCCT
>JACQYG010000069.1 GCA_016208345.1 Chloroflexota bacterium | reverse complement strand
GTCGTCCACATTGTCCCCCTCTATTTCTCCTCGTTTCTCTTCGAGGGCAGCCACCCGCTCGGCCAGGTCAAGGGCCTCGGTGAAACGCAGGCCGCATTCCAGGATCGCCCGGGCCGCGCTTACCCGGGCTGCCCAGGGCGCCTCGGCGTTCCTGGTGATTTCCCTTAGGGTCGACAGGGCATCGGTCATCGCGGCCACAGATCGGCGGGTCACGCCGGCCAGGTTGCTTGCTTGCTCTTGCTTTAGCGCCGCCTGGACCGCCGGCATCTTCACCCACCGCACAGCAACGTTGAACGTTAAACGTGCGAACGTTCAACGTGCATCGTGGCGTCGGCCGCGCCCTCTATCGTCTTGCTGGTCCACAGCGCCGTAACGAAACGGCGCTGTGCCGGGGTCAGGTCACCTTTTGGCACTTTTTGTCACCTTCCACGTAGCAGGCAGCAGGGAGTAGCGATCTGCCCTCGGCTCCCTGCTCCTCGCTACTCCACCAGTGGCCGGTAGAACAGCTCGGGCCCGGCTGGTGAAACGCCTATCGGCAAACCCCCACGACACAAGGTCGTGGGTATCACCTCGTAGGCCGTGATACCGTCACCCTTGTTCTTGCGGCGCGCGGTGACGGAGGATCACCAGGCGAATGCCCCGAACAGCAGCTAGCAGACAGCAGATAGCAGCTAGCGGCTCCCTGCCCTCTGCTATCCGCTACCTGCTCCCTGCTAGTCGTCCTCCACCAGCGGCCGGTAGAATTCCTTGGGTGGCAGGTCACGACGCTCGAGGAGCCGCCTCAAAAGGCCCTTTTCGTTGCGGATGCGCCGCAGCGGCCCATAGGGGTTGTCATCACGCTTGCGATCCAGGTAGATGTCGTAGTTCTACTGGCGCAGGAGCGCCCGGACATCGTCAACGTTGAATCCTGACTGCCGCACCAGGTCACGACACGTGGCCTTGCCGAAGGTGTCCAGGCTGTACAGGAGTTCAGCCGCCCTTTCGAGCTCCACCTCCCTCGCGTCGAAAGCTTTTTGGTCGAAGGCAAATTCGTCCTCCTCCAACCGCTCTGGGGAGGCGGCCCGAGGCACGGGCCGTGTCTCAACCCGGTCGAACTTTTCGTCGTCCTCCGCGCTTTTTTCCGCGCCAGCGGAGCAAGCAAGCAATGGTTCTGGTTCCGTGGTTCTAGTTAGTGGTGCGCTTTTTGCACCGGTGCGGTGCAAAAAGTGATACCGCTCAGCGTTGTTTTTTGCACCGGTGCCTAAACCTGCTTCTCGGGCTTTGGCGTGGACCTGGTCCTGGCGGGCCAGGATCAGGTAGCGGTTTGACGTGCGTCCGCCGCCCGAGACCCTCAGGACTGCCTGCCGGCCATCCACCTCCGTTCGTTCCAGGGCGGCCAGGGCGTAGTACACCGCGCGCCTGCTCAGCCCGGTTTCGCGGCTTATCGTCTCTATGCTGGGGAAGGACCAGCCCTGGGCATCGGCGTGCAACGCCATGGCCTCCTACCCATTCCGGGAGGGGTAGGAGCCCAACGGCGTTGGTGGGACAAGTTGGCAACTTGTCCTACTGACGGCCAATGCGATTGGCCTCCTACCCATTTCCCCCGCGTCCGGCAGTGCAACTGCCGGACGAACCGATGAGCCATTCCCTGTTACCTGCCCCAGAAAGCGCTCCAGGGCCCGGCGCACCACGGCGCTGAAGCTGCGCCGCTCTTTGATGGTGACCTCCCGGACCCTGGCCGCCACTTCCGGCTCCAGCACCACCGAATACTTGAAGCGGGGCTGCCCGCGATGGTCCACCAGTTTGATCGGTCTCACGCGTTACTCCTAGAACAGGTGTTCTGATTGGATTGTACCAGCCAAAATCGTGAAAGTCAACATCTTTTTGCCACGCTTTCTAGGCGAGATGAAAAAATAGGTGTTGACTTTTCTTCTTACTAGGTACCTCCATAGGGTGAATTCTTAACAAAGATTTTTACCGCAAAGACCGCCAAAGGCGCAGCGATAGCAGCTGGCAGTTAGCAGATAGCAGCTACCAGCTACCTGCTCCCATGTTGCCTCACGTAAGAATCTTACCATAGGGCATTCGTTGCCTCATGCAAGAATCTTACCGTCGTGCGTCCTTCCTGCATCTGAGTATCGTAGTGCATGGACGTCCCAGAGGCGATCGAGCTGCCGGACAATCTTGGCGTGAAGGGTCACTGGGTTGGGCGTCAGGTACTGTTCTGTGAGCGTCTGCTTGACGGTCTCGCTGACGAAGGGCGACGCCAAGATACGTTGGTAGGGTGTCTGGGCCTCATCGTACACCTTCTTCACCTTCCCGTCAACTCGCGCCTTGGCTTTGAGTTTCACGCTCGGCTGGAAGAAGTTCACGTAGAGGCGCAGGTCACGGTAGAGAGCGTTGAGCGCCGCCCGACCTGCCGCACCTTCGTAGCGGTCATATCCCACCCCACGCCGCACCACCGACCAGTTCTTCTGCTCCACGTGGGCCTGATCGTTCTTCTTGTAGGGCCGGGAGCGTTGGTTTTTACTTCCTCTCCTCCTGACAGTAGCGCAAGAGATGGTCGTTGATGAAGGCGCCGTCATTGTCCGAGTCAATGCCCAACAGTGGCACGGGCAGACGCTCGCGGATCTCCAGGAGAGCGGCCCGCACCGCCTGCTGGCCTCGATTGGCAGGCACGATGCACTCAGACCAGCCGGTGACCACGTCCACGGTATCCAGCGTGGCCAGATACTCGCCCTCCGTACTCTCGGCGCAGTGAGCCACCAGGTCGATCTCCAGGAAGCCCGGCTTGGCATCGTCCCAATCGGCGAAGGTGCGGATGGGGATGGACCGCTTGAGGAGCGTGCCCGGTTTGGTCGTACTGCGGCCACGCCTTGGTTGTCCTCTTCGCGCTGGCCGCAGAAGGCGATCCATGGTGGAGCGGCTCATGGTCAGGAGGAGCTGCTCGCTGGCGGGGGCCAGGTGCAGTTCATCATGGCGCTCCAAGACCTGGAGCATTTCAGGGAGAAATGGGTGGAGCCGGCGGGACGCGATACGGTCGCAGATGTCCCAGATGCGGATGAGAGCCTGGGACACATCGGCCGTGTAGATGCGCTGTCTCCGTCGCCGACGCACCGGGGTGCGCCGAGGAGAATGGTTGCCTAGTAACCATAGGGCGTACTTCCGGTGATAGCCAGTGGTGGCGACGAACTCGTCCAAGATCCGGCTCTTCTGCTTCTTACTGGCACGCCAATAGCGCTTGCGTACAGCGTCTGCCAGTTCTCGTTTGCCCACTTTTGTCATCCTCTGTTACCCTCCTGTTGTGAAACTTGTCCACAGGATAGTAACATTTTTTCTTGAGGCATCGATGCACCCAAAGGAAGATTTCATGTGAGGCAACGATACCACCTACGGTAAGATTTTTGATGAGGCAATTCGGCGCCTTGACAACGACCCTAGCCCACAGTATACTCTGCTCATCCTAGTGCTTTCTTTTCGCCAGGCCTGACAGGGGCGGATCATGGAGTCGCCCTGCCGGGCATAGCTAACTGGTTGGCTAACTGGTCGATGGGGGGTGATCGCCGAAGCAAGAGCCGGGTCTGACCTGAAGCGCTGTAGTCGCGTCTGGATGTAGTCACTTCTGGAGGAGAAGATGCTAAAAAAGATTCTGGCAATCCTTCTAGCGCTGACCATGGTTGGGATGGCTCTCGCCGGCTGCGGCCCCACCGGCGGTCCCTCGGAGGTCAGGATCGGCGTCAATGCCGAATTGACCGGTGGCATCCCTGTGGTGGGAGCCTCTTGTAAGAACGCGGCGACGATGGCCGTGAACGAGGTCAACGACGCCGGTGGCCTGGAGGTGGGCGGTACCAAGTACAAGGTCACCCTTTTCGTCCAGGACAACGAGGACAAGGCGGAGTCTTCGGCTGCTGTAGCCCAGAAGCTGATCACCCAGAATAACGTGTTGGCCCTCGTGGGCGCCAACGCCAGCCGCAACGCCATTCCGGCGGCAGCCATCGCCGAGGACGCCAAGGTGCCCATGATCAGCCCCTGGTCCACCAATCCCAAAACCACCGAAGCTAAGAAGTACGTTTTCCGGGCCTGCTTCATCGACCCCTTCCAGGGCCGGGTGGTGGCCAAGTTTGCCATGGATCAACTGAAGGCCAAGAAGGCGGCGGTGCTCTACGACGTGGCCAGTGAGTACAATAAGGGCATCGCCGAGTTCTTCAAAAAGACCTTCGAGGAAGCCGGCGGCCAGGTAGTTTCCTTCGAGACCTACACCACCGGTGACAAGGACTTCAGCTCCCAGCTCACCAAGATCAAGAATGCCGGGCCTGATGTGCTCTTCCTGCCCAACTATTACAGCGAGGTGCCTTTGCAGGTGCAGCAGGCACACAAGTTGGGGCTCACCATCCCAGTGGTGGGCAGCGACTCCTGGGGCAGTGAGGAGCTGATCAAGCTAGGGGGCAAGGACATGGAGGGGCTGTTCTTCAGCACCCACTATGCCCCGGACATCGCCGCTCCGGTGGCCAAGAAGTTCATCGACGGCTACAAGGCCAAGTACGGCAGCACGCCGGATGACGTGGCCGCCCTGACCTATGACTCCTTTGGGCTCCTGTTCCAGGCCATTAAGTCTGCCGGCAAGCTGGACCGCCAGGCGGTGCGGGATGCCCTGGCCAAGATCCCTTCCTACGAGGGCGTTACCGGCAAGATGCAGTTTAAGGAGGGGTCAGGCGACCCCATCAAGAGCGCCGTAATCTTGCAAATCAAAGAGGGCAAGTTCACCTATTTCTCCACTGCCGCGCCCTAGGCTAAGTCCGAGAAAGGCAGGCCAGGAATTCCTGGCCTGCCTTTCACTAACTGTGTACTGGAATCCCCCTTCAGGTAGGGGTAGAAGCGAGGGCCCATGCCTCAACCGGTTACCACGCTTGTCCAGCAGACGTTGAATGCCCTGCAGGTGGGCAGCGTCTACGCCCTGATCGCCCTGGGCTACACCATGGTTTACGGCATCCTGACCATGATTAACTTCGCCCACGGCGACATCTTCATGGTTTCCACTTACCTGGGCTTCTTCGCCGCGGCCTGGCTCCTGGGCCTGGCCCTGAACATGCCTCTCTTAGTCATCTTCCTGAGTACCCTGTTGCTGGCCATGATCGGCACGGCCACCCTGGCCGTGATCATCGAACGGGTGGCATACAAGCCGTTGCGGCAGGCCCCCCGCATCTCGGCGGTGATCACTGCTCTGGGCGTGGGCATCTTTCTGGAGAACTTTACGTTGGCAGTCATCGGACCGGAGCCTCGCACCATTCCGCCGCTGTTTCCGCTGGTCAACCTCAACCTGAGCGGGGTGTTTGTCTCCACTATCCAGATCGTCATCATCGGAGTTTCGGTTATTGTCATGATCATCCTGGACACTATCGTGCGGCGTAGCATGACCGGCATGGCCATGAGGGCCATCTCTTTCGATAAGACCATAGTCCCGCTGATGGGCGTGCCGGTGGACCGCATTATCTCCGCCACCTTTGCCCTGGGCTCCGCCATTGCCGCAGTGGGTGGCATCCTGTACGGCATGGCCTACCAGTTGGACCCATACATGGGCATCCGCATCGGCTGGTGGGCGTTCATCTCGGCGGTGGTGGGCGGCATCGGAAACATCCGCGGGGCCATGATCGGCGGATACATCCTGGGCTTCGTGGAGATCTTCACCCCAGTGTTCCTGCCGTCGTCTACGTACCGCGACTTTGTGGCCTTCTCACTCTTGCTGTTGTTGCTGGTGTTCCGCCCTACGGGCATCCTGGGACGGCCCATCGTTCAGAAGGTATGATTTCAGGGCAAGGCCGACAGAGAGGTCGGCCACCACGGCGGTTGAGGTTTCGGCTCCCGGACCGGAAGGTCTAACGCTCCAGAGGTGCGGACGATGACCCTTCTCAAAACATGGCAGATGCCCATCATCCTGGGCATGGTGCTGCTTCTGGCTCTCTTCCTCCCTCAGATGCAGCTAAACCTGTACGTGCAGATGGTGTTGATGTACGTGGGGATCAACATCATCCTCACCGCCAGCCTGAACCTGGTGAATGGGTACATGGGCGAATTCTCGGTTGGCCATGCCGCTTTCATGGCCATCGGGGCCTATGCCTCCTCTATCCTCACCGTGCTCATCCTGCCGCGACGATGGGGACCAGCGGAGGCGTTGAGGGTACTGCCGGTGATCGGCCCGGAGCTGGCCAATGGCGTCTACCTGGTGCCGGCGGTCCTGGTGGGCGGGGCCATCGCTGCGGTGGCCGGGTTGGTGCTGGCCTTCCCTTCCTTCAAGACCCGGGGCGATTACCTGGCTATCGTGACCCTGGCCTTTAACATGATCGTCAAGAGCCTGCTGGAGAACAGCGGTGACATCGGCGGGCTCGTCGCCAGGCTGATCGCCCCCCTGTCCACCTCCTTGTCCGCCGATGTATTGCGCCTATCCGATGCCGTCGGCGGACCCCGGGGCCTTTTGGGCATGAGCAAGCTCACCAGCCTCTTCTGGGTCTACCTCTGGGTGATCGTCTCCCTTTTTGCCATGCGCAACTTTATTTTCTCCAACTTCGGCCGAGGGGTGGTCTCCATCCGGGAGGACGAAACAGCCGCGGGCCTGGTGAGTGTGAACACCCGCCAGGTGAAGGTGTTGACCTTCGTCATCTCCTCGTTCTTCGCCGGCGTCGCTGGCGGGCTCTTCGCCCACGTGCTCCAATTCATCAACCCCCGCAGCTTCACCATCCTCAAGTCCACCGATATCCTGGTGATGGTGTACCTGGGCGGGATTGGGAGCCTGATGGGCTCCATCCTGGGCGCAGCCGTCTTCACCATCCTTTTGGAGGTCTTGCGCGAGGTCATCCCGCTGGTGGGCCTTTCGGAGGTGTGGCGGTGGGTAGTCGGTCCTCTGCTGCTGGTGACCCTGATGATCTTCCGGCCACGAGGGATCATGGGGCTCAGGGAATTCAAGGGTTTCCTGCCGAAGGAAGAGGAGGTCAAACTGGAGGCCGCGCCAGCCCCACCCTGACCGAGGCGTTGAGGGGCCGCTTTCTTTACTAGTAAAGAAATCTGCAAGTAAAATAGCCATGCCACTGCTTTCCATCAAAGACCTCACCCACTATTTCGGCGGCCTGCGGGCCGTGTCCGCCTTCAATCTGGAGCTGGAGCCAGGGGAACTGGTGGGCATTATCGGCCCCAACGGGGCCGGCAAGACGACGGTCTTTAACCTGATCACGGGCGTGGACGTGCCCACTGCCGGGCAGATCAGCTTCAATGGTCAGGGCCTGATGAAGATGCCGACTCACCGCATCATTGCCGCGGGCATCGCCCGCACTTTTCAGTCCATCCGCCTGTTCAAGGAC
>JACQYG010000023.1 GCA_016208345.1 Chloroflexota bacterium | reverse complement strand
CGCCTCAGCTTGAGAAGTGCTGAACAATTATTGGTGACAGGATACCACAAGAGCAGCGATTTGTCAATACCCTGTACTCGTTCAGTAGATTAGTGACACATCACCTCCTTTCTTTGGTCTTGTTGATAGCACTGCAGGAACTCCTGTGGTGTTAGATAGTCCAAGGCTTGATGTGGTCTTACGGTATTATATACTCTTTCCCACTCCATTAGAGCCTTGTTCACCTCGGCTGTGTCAAACGAAGTATCGGTTACCTCGTAGAACTCCTCGGTATGGGTCCTATGGGCTCTCTCCACATGTCCATTTAATTTGGGCGAGCGTGGTGGCAAGACGAATAGTTTTATCCCCCTTCTCTGACATTCTTCCTCAAAGACATCCTGAAACTCACTCCCTCCATCTACCTGAATTGCCTTAATGGGGAATGGCATTCGGAAGGTCAAGGCATCTATGAAGCTAGACGCAGTGTTAGCTGTTGCCCTGGTGTGAACCTCCACAACATCCCATCGCGAGATAATATCCCTGGCAGTGAAGTGTTTAAGCACTACACCGGGCAGAGGTCTAACATCCATGGTATCTACCTGGACGATATCCCCAGGCTCTTTAGCCACATATTCTTTGGGCTTTCTCACCGCATAGGGGCGTTGTCGCTGGCGTCTTCTGGCTGAGATAGAGTTTAGTATTGGTTCCCTTAGTACACCCCTGTCTTTTAGCCTCTTCAGTATTCTTCCCACTGTAGATGTGGAGCAGGTAAAACCCTCCCGACGCAGCAAAATCACCAGCTTATCCTTGCCCCAGCGGGGATATTGCTCTCTGATCCTGAGCACAGCCTCAGCCAGTTCCACCGAATATGTGGGCTGGCGCAGGTGTTTGGGGCGACGGGAGCGGTTCTCCAGAGTCTTGAGGTTAAAGGGGTCATAGCGTCGTTTCCAGCGATAGAAAGTCTGGGGGCTGATTCCGAAGTGGCGGCAGGTGAGTCGGGCATTATCACCATGCGAGTGGTAATAGTCAAACCATTTAAGCCTTTGCCTGCCTTCCTTTGACAGCTCCGGGATGCTTGCCAGGCTCCTTGCTCTAGGAACAATGCTTCTGTAAACACTCATAGTGCAGCCATTATACCGTCCTCTCATCTTTTAGCAAGTGTCACCAATCCATCTGGACGAGATCAACCCGGCACGTCCCGGTTTTGACTTTTTCGCAGCTCTGTGCTACAGTTTCCAGGCCTGCTCGGGATGAATTTCGCCCACACTGGCGGGCTCTGTCTTCTTTAAACTAGCAAAGAAAGCAAGATGGGCTTCCACATCCAGCCCGGCTCGCCTCGGACCGACGTGCAGTTGAGCTTTCCCGATGGCCGTATCCTCCGCGGGGCCGTGGGCGCGCCGCTGGCCGCTTTTGTGCAGGCAGCCCATCCTGCCGGAGAGTTCCCTACAGTGGCCACGCTGGTGGACGGACGGCTGGCCGAGCTATCCGAGCCGGTCTTGACCGACGGCGACGTTCAGCCCATAACATTGGCCCAGGAGGCCGGCCGCCGCATCTACCAGAACTCGTTGATCCTGCTCCTGGTGGCGGCCGTTCAGGAACTTTTCCCCCGAGCCGGGATCACCGTGGACCACTCTCTGACCTTCGGCGGCTTCTTCTGCCGGGTCCAGGGCCACCGACCCTTCACCATACGCGAGTTGGGCGAGATCGAGTTGCGAATGCGGGCCCTGGTGGCTCAAGATATCCCCATCGGCCGGGAGACGGCGGCGGGTCCGGGGCAAAGGACCGTCATCACCCGCATCCTGGGTCAGGCCCGGGAGCGCTTCTACGGCCCCCTGGTGCCATCCACCGGGTACCTGGCCCACTTTGCCCTGCGGCCTTACCCGCCTGGCTTCGTGTTGCAATTCCCCCCGCGGGGCCAGGCGGCAGCCCTGGGTCAGGTGCGGCATTACCCCAAGCTCACCGCCGTCTTCCAGGAGTACGGCCAGTGGCTGAAATTGCTGGGGGTGCCGGACGTGGAGGCCTTGAACCAGGCCCTGTCCGCCGGGCGAGCCCGGGAGATCATCCTGGTGGCCGAGGCCCTGCACGAACAGCGCATGGCCGGGATCGCCGCGGACATCGCCCAGCGCCGGGGGCACACTCGACTGGTGCTCATGGCCGGCCCGTCGTCCTCCGGGAAGACCACCTTTGCCCGGCGGCTCACGGTGCAGCTCCTGGCCCATGGCCTGCGGCCTTTTCCCATCAGCCTGGATGACTACTTCGTTGACCGTCAACGTACCCCCCACGACGAAAAGGGAGACTACGACTTCGAGGCCCTGGAGGCATTGGACCTGAAGTTATTGAACCGCCAATTCGTAGCCCTATTGGCCGGTGAGACGGTGACCATGCCCCGCTACAGCTTCGGTGAGGGCCAGAGGGATACCGGCCCCGCCGTGCAACTGGCGCCGGATCACATCCTATTGGTGGAGGGCATCCACGGCCTGAACCCGGCGCTCTTGCCCCTGGTGCCGGCCGAGAACATCTACCGCATCTACGTCTCCGCCCTGACCCAGCTTAAGCTGGATTCGCTCAACCGCATCCCCACCACCGACAGCCGCCTGGTGCGCCGCATCGTGCGGGACGCCCGGCACCGGGGTTACGGCGCCCGGGACGGCATCGCCCGCTGCGACGCCGTGCGCCGGGGCGAGGAGCGGCACATCTTCCCTTATCAGGAGCACGCCGACGCCATGTTCAACTCGGCCCTGGCCTACGAGCTGGCCGTGCTCAGGCCCCTGGCCGAGCCCCTCTTGCGCCAGGT
>JACQYG010000068.1 GCA_016208345.1 Chloroflexota bacterium | reverse complement strand
TGCGAGCATCCCGGTAGTATCGTTCGATAGGAAAGCGCTTCATGTAGCCCATGCCGCCGTGGACCTGGACGGCCTTATTCACCGCCCGCACCAGGACCTGAGAACCCCACAGCTTGCACATGGCAGCCTCCCGGCTATATTTCTTGCCCGTCTCGGCCACCCAGGCGACGTGATAGACCATGTGGCGTAGAGATTCGATCTGCGTGGCCATGTCGGCGATGATAAATTGAATGGCCTGCTTGTTGGCGATGGGCCCGCCGAACTGCTGGCGCTGGGAGGCGAATTCGATGCTGGCCTTGAGGGCCGCCTGGGCACCGCCCAGACAAGAGGCGCCGATGCTCAAGCGCCCGAAGTCCAGGGTCCTCATGGCAGTGAGAAAGCCCAGGCCCGGGCGGCCGCCCAGGAGGTTCGCAACGGGGACGCGGCAGTCGTCGTAGAAGAGCTGGCAGGTGCTGGTACCCCGCAGCCCCATTTTTTTCTCGCGCCAGCCCACCTTGAAGCCCGGAAAGTCCTTCTCCACAATGAAGGCGGAGATGCCCCGGGCGCCGGAGCCCTTGCTAGTGACGGCAAAGGTGATGATGAAGTCAGCGATGTCCCCGTTGGTGATCCAGGTCTTGGAGCCGTTCAATACGTAGTGGTCGCCATCTCTGACCGCAGAGGTGGTGATGCTGGCGGCGTCGGAGCCAGCGTTGGGCTCGGTGAGCGCGAAGGCGGCCAGTTTCTCGCCCTTGGCCAGGGGCGCCAGGTACTTCTGTTTTTGCTCCTCGGTGCCGTCCAGGTAAATGGTCATGGCGCCCACGCCCACATCCACCCCGATGGTGCCAGCGGTGGCGGAACAGACCTTGCCCAGCTCCTCCATCATGATGCAGTAGGTGATGATGCCGGCATCAACCCCTCCGTACTTCTCTGGGAAAAGGATGCCGAAGAGATCGAGCCTGGCTGCTTTTTTCAAGGTTTCCAGAGGCGGACGCTCCTCCCGGTCCAGGGTCTCCGCCAAAGGCAGGACCTCCTTCTGGGCAAAGTCCCGCACCATCTCCCGGAACATCTCCTGCTCTTCCGTAAAGGTAAAATCCATGTCCTACCTCCAGCCTTAACCTCTTAACTCGCTTTTGAGGATTTTGCCCGTCCTGCCTTTGGGCAGGGACTCCCGGAACTCCACAAAGCGCGGGTACTTGAAAGAGGCCATTCGTTCCTTGCAGTAGTCGATGATCTCCTGCTCGCTGGCGGTCATCCCGGGCTTCAGGACCACGAAGGCCTTAACCTCCTCCCCCAGGGCTTCTTCCGGAACACCCACCACGGCTGCTTCCGCGATGGCGGGATGGCCATACAGGGTCTCTTCGACCTCCCGAGGATAAACGTTGAAGCCACCTCGCAGGATCATGTCTTTCTTGCGATCGACGATGAAGAAGTAGCCGTCCTCGTCCACCCGGGCGATGTCCCCGGTATGGAACCACCCGTTCTTCATGGCTTCGGCCGTGGCCTCTGGCCGTTTGTAATACCCCTTCATCACGTTGTGGCCGCGGATCACTATCTCCCCCGGTTCACCAGGCGGCACGGGCACGTCGTTAGCGTCCACGGCTTTCATCTCGGTGCCCCAGATGGGCAGGCCGATGGAGCCCGGCTTCCTGGGGCGTTCACGCACGTTGAATGATGCCACCGGCGAGGTCTCCGAAAGGCCATAGCCCTCCAGGATGGCCACGTTGTATTTACGCTCGAAGCCCTTCATCACCTCCACCGGGATAGCTGCGCCGCCGGAGACGCACAGGCGCAGGGAACTGACGTCGTACTTGCCGGCATCCGGATAGTTCAGCAAGTAGAAATACATGGTGGGCACTCCGGCGAAGATGGTGACCTTGTCCCGCTGGGTGATTTCCAGGGCCTGCTCCGGCTCGAATCTGGGCAGCATGGTCAGAGTGGCGCCGGCGTAAAAGGTCATGTTCATGGCACAGGTCTGCCCGAAGGAATGAAAGAGCGGCAGGGCGGCGATGGAAACGTCCTGGGGCGTCACTCCCAGGAGACGGTCAGCACAGAAGGCCGCGTTGTAGAACATATTGAAATGGGTTAGCTCGGCACCCTTGGGCCGGCCGGTGGTGCCAGATGTGTACAGCAGCACCGCCGTGTCGTCGGGCATGGTCCAGGCCATCTCGAAGGCCGGCGAGGCCACGGCCGAAAAGGCGGCGAAGGAAAGGGCGCCGTCAGGGAGGTAGTCGCTGCCGGGGGCGTTCACCACGATGAGGTGCTTGCAGGTTTCCGTGGCGGCCCAGCCCTTGTGGGCCTCTGCGGCGACAGCCTCCCAGGTGAACAGGGCAACGGCGTCCGAGTCCTCCAGGTGGTACTGGATCTCGCCCGCTTTGAACTGGACGTTCAAGGGCACCACAGTGGCGCCGAGCTTGAGGATGCCGTAGTAAACTATGGGGAATTGGGGCACATTCGGGAGCATCATGGCTACCTTGTCGCCACGTTGAACGCCCAGGGAGCGCAGGGCGTTGGCCACCTTGTTGCTGGCCGCATTGAGCTCTCCATAGGACATCCGTTTCTCGCCCATGATGATCGCGGTCTTGGCCGGGTCACGCTTGGCGCTTTCGTTCATTATCAATGCCAGGTTTAAAGACATGGGCCATCTCCTAGAGAGGGGTGGTTCTTTGTTAGTAAAGAAAGCAGTTTGCAACGGGGTAACTTGCCCTATCTATCCTGAAACTTCGGCTGGCGCTTCTGGAGGAAAGCCGCGACGCCCTCGCGCATGTCCTCGGTCGCGGTGATGGCGGCGAAGCCGTCAGCCTCCAGGAGCAGGCCTTTCTCCAGGGAGGTCTGCAGTCCCTGGTCTACCACCTCCATGATCTTGCCCACCGCCACCTGGCCCTTGGTGAGGACCTTCTTGGCCAGGTCTTTGGCCGCCTTCACCACCTCGCCCTCGGGGACCACCTTGTTCACCAGCCCGATGCGGTGGGCCTCCTGGGCGGTGATCATGTCGCCGGTCAGGAGCATCTCCAGGGCCTTGGCCTTGCCGACGAGGCGGGGCAGGCGCTGGGTGCCGCCGAAACCGGGGATGATCCCCAGGTTGATCTCTGGCTGGCCGAAGCGTGCCCGGTCGGTAGCCACCCGCATGTGGCAGGACATGGCCAGCTCGTTGCCGCCTCCCAGGCAAACGCTATTGATCGCAGCGATGACCGGCTTGCGCATGTTCTCGATCTTGTTTAGTATCCCCTGGCCCATGAGCACCACGGCCCGGGCATCTTCTGGTCCCTTGAGCGCGGCGATCTCGTTGATGTCGGCGCCGGCGACGAAGGCGTACTGGCCGGCGCCGGTGATGACGATGGCCTTCACGCCATCGTCGGCGGCCAGCTCGTCCAGGGCGCTGTTCAGCTCCTGCATGGTAGGGGTGTTCAGGGCATTGACCGGGGGATGGTCAATTGTCAACACGGCAATGCGGTCTTCCACGCTGATCTTGATGTACTGGCGCTCGGTCATTTTCGTCTCCTTACTTGAGTTTATTGCTTGAACGGCCAATTTTACCGCAGCACGCAGAGACCGCTGAGATTTCCACTTTATTCTCTGCGTTCTCCGCGCTCTCTGCGGTGGGAAAACGATGGGTGAGGTGATAAGTGCGAACCCTTTTACTGTGAAGAGCGAATCCTTTTCTAGGTCGTATACTCGCTGAACCCTTTTCCGACCTTCTTGCCCAGGTGTCCGGCCCGGACCTTGGTGTGCAGCAGCCGAGCCGGCCGGAAGCGCTCGCCGTACTGCTTCTGGAACTCCTCGAGTTTTTGCACGACGGTGTCCAGCCCCATCTCGTCGGCCAATTGCAGCGGGCCCATGGCCGTGTCACCCTTCTTCATGCCGGTGCCGGCGATCATGGCCATGTTGATGTCGCCGACCTTGGCGATGTTCTCCTGTAAGGCCAGCACCGCCTCGTTGATCAGGGGCAGCATCAGCCGGTCCACGCTGAAGGTTGTCCCTTTGGCCGCCTTGCCTTCCGCCTGAACCTCTTTGATCATCTGCTTTACCGGCTCATCCGTCTGGTCACCGTAGCCGTAGAAGCCGGCCCCCGCCTTCTCGCCTAACCGCCCGGCTGCCACCAGCTTGTGGAACAGGGCCGCGGGGGTCACGCGGTCGCCGTATTCGGCGTACAGGTATTCGCCCACGTCGTAGCAGATGTCAATGCCCAGCATATCCATCAGGGTGAAGGGGCCCATCGGCCAGCCGAACCCCACCATGGCCGTGTCGATCTCCTCCGCCGTAGCCGTGCCCTCTTGCAGGCACAGGACAGCCTCGTTCAGGTAGGGCATCAGGAGCCGGTTCACCAGGAAGCCCGGGCACTCCTGGACCACCACCGGGATCTTCCGGAGCGACTCGGTGAACATAACCACGTCGTCGATGGTCTCCTGGTTGGTATCCAGGCCGGGGATCACCTCCACCAGCTTCATCACGTGGGCGGGGTTGAAGAAGTGCATGCCGATCATCTTGTGTGGCCGCTTGGTGGCCGCGCCCATCTCGGAGATGGAAAGAGCCGAGGTGTTGGAGGCGAAGATGGTGCCCTCCGGGCAGACCTCGTCCAGCTCGGCGAAGACCTGTTTCTTGATGGCCATCTTCTCGGGCACCGCCTCGATGACGATGTCCACATCGCTGAAATCGGCATAGCTCGTGGTGGCCGTGACTAGGTCCATCTTGGACTGCATGTCAGCGGCGCTCATCTTGCCCTTGTCTACCCGCCCCTGATAAATGGCCCTGATCTTCTCGACGCCCTTATCCACCAATTCCTGATTGACATCCTTGATCACCACCGGCAAGCCGGAGAAGGTGACGACCTGGGCGATGCCTGCGCCCATGGCCCCGGCACCGACCACGCCTGCCTTGAAGATGTACATGGCTCGACCTCCTTGTTGTTATTTCCTCTCCACCACAATCGCCCCTCCCTGGCCGCCGCCCACGCACATGGTGGCTAGGCCAAGGTGCAGGTCCCGCTTCTTCATTTCGTTGAGCAACGTCACCACGATGCGCGCCCCCGAGCACCCCACCGGATGCCCCAGGGCTATGGCGCCGCCGTTGACGTTCACCTTGTTCCAGTCCCAGCCGTCGTCCTTGAGGACTTTGCCTACGGCCAGGCACTGAGCAGCGAAGGCCTCGTTGAGCTCGATGAGGTCAATGTCGGTGAGCTTGAGCCCGGCCCGCTTGAGGGCCTTGGGCACAGCCACGGTGGGACCGATGCCCATGACCTCCGGCCCTACACCCCCGTAGGCGTAGGCCCGGATGTAGCCCATGGTCTCTAGCCCCAGGGACCTGGCGCGGTCCGCGGCCATGACCAGCAGGGCTGCCGCGCCGTCGCTGATGGGGCAGGCGTTGCCAGGGGTAACAGTGCCGTTTTCTTTGAAGACCGTGGGGTAAAGCGCCAGCTTTTGCACGGAGATGGCGGGGTTGATGCACTCGTCCTGGGTGATGGGCTCAGAGGCCACCTCTTTGCCCGCTACCTTCTTGGCAACCATCACCGGGACGATCTCGTC
>JACQYG010000022.1 GCA_016208345.1 Chloroflexota bacterium | reverse complement strand
CGGGATCGCTGGCGCTGAGGCTCAGGGTCACCGTGACGCCGCTCTTGCTGAGCAAGGAGGCTGTTCCCGTGGGCACCACAGTATCAAGGCCGGTGGTGACAGTAAGGGCGTTAGAGAGCACGTTGCCATAATAGTCGCTGACCCGGGCCGTCACCTGGATGGGGCTGGCCCCCATCGGTTGGTCGGGCAAAGCGCTCAGGTCCCACAGGTAGCTCCACCCGGCGCTGCCCTTGGTGCCGGGACCCAGGCGGCGGTTGGCATAGGCGGCGCCGTCATTGTACGTGGCGTAGAAATCCACGCCCTGAACCGCCCAGTCGTCGCTGGCATTGGCCACCAGGAGGGCCCGTTTGGAGTTGAGGTACCATTTGGACCAGGGCTCCACCACGCTGCCGATGGGCACCGCGGCATCTCCGGAGGCCGCCCGGGGATGCTCCACCGTCACCCCGGTGTAGTAGTGCTTCAGGATCTTGTGGTAGTCCCAGGCGTACTGGTCGGCCCAGCGCCTGGCCCCATTCTGTCCCATGCCATAGCCGTGGCCGAAGAGGGTCTGGGCAAAGGAGACCGGATCGTTTACCGCCTGCAAGTAGGCCACGTTGCCGTTGGTCTTGGTGGGGTCGCCGTTCTCCGCACTGTACATGGCAATGATGACGGAGTTGGCGTAAGCGATATACTGTCCCCGGGTGGCATCGGTGGCGGCGTCAGAACGGGGATCGCGCCAGGAGTCAGGGCCGCACACCTGGTCCCAGGTGTCATCGTACACGTCGAAGTCAGTGGAGCGAGGGTTCAGCACTTTGTACCAGCCATAGGTACGGGCGGCCACGGCCTGGGCCTTTAACGCCTCGGCGTTCCAACTGGCGGGCATCTCCCGGGGCACCACCCGTTTGACGTAGGTCTCGAAGTCGATGACCTCGATGGTCTTCTTGGGCTCATACAGCCGGTGATACACCCTGATGGTGGCCGTCGGGGTGAGCTGAGCCGAACCCGGTGGCCAGTTCTTGAAGATGATGGGCAGGTACATCCGGTATTGCGTGGTGGGCGTTACGGTGGCCTGGGCCCACACCGACCCGCTGCCCGCGGACGAGGGGAGCGAAATGCCCCTGGGCCGGTCCACGGACTGCACGGTGGGGGTGACCACGCTGGAGGCTTTAACCGGAGACAAAGGTTCCGCGGCCATGCTGCGGGCCTTGCCTACATCCAAGAGCCACACGTCGCCGTGGCGGCCGAAGGCGAGCCACCGGCCGTCGGGCGACCAGGCCGGGGCCGAATGCTCCTGCTCGTCGTGGGTGATGCGCTCAAAGCCGCTCCCGTTGGCGTTCACCAGCCAGATCTCGCTCCAGTCGGACACCGCGCTCCCGGTTGGTGTGCGGCTCAGGGCCAGGCTCCGGGAGTCCGGCGACCAGGTCTCCTTTGATGAGCCGCCGCTCTCTCCCTCCCGCCACGTTGGCCACCCCCAGCTCCGGCCCCTCGGAGGTCCCCTGGACGGAATAGGCCAGTTTCGTCCCGTCCGGCGACCAGTCCAGATCTCCCACCCGGACGCCGGGGTCAGTGGCTATAGTCTTGACCAAAGCGCCCCGGGCGTTCCAAAGCGATATCCCGTCGGGCCCTACCTGGGCCGCCATATCGCCCGCCGGGGATGGGTACAGGCCGGTGCCTTCCGGCCAGGGGAGGCCCTGGGCCGATACGCCGCCGGGGGCCGCTCTATCGGGCCGCAGTAGCATAGGCCGCCCGCCCTGGGCAGCCAGGATCCCCCGCCCGGTCCAGGAGACCGCCCGGCCCCAGTCGGCCTGGGCCAGACGCTGTTTTGTGCCATTCTCCAGTATCCATAGTTCGCCTCGGCCCTGGCCCAGGAACGACAGGTAGGCCAGGCCCTTGCCGTCGGGCGAATAGGCGGGATAGGCAGCGTTGGAGGCCAGAAGATCGTGCCCCGTCCCGTCAGGGTTGGTCTGCCAGAGGTCGGTGATCACCTGCCAGCCGGTGCTGATGGGCTCGGTCCGGGACCAGCGGGTATAGAGGAGAGTTCTGCTATCCGGGGCCCAGGCAGCGAACTGGGCGTCACCGGTGGTGGTGAGCCGGGTCTCAGCCGGGTTCGTGGCCCCCGCCTCGGCGAACCCCGGCTGGTCCGTGTCAGGCCTTGCCGGGCCGCCGAAGGCCAGTAAGAGGATCACCCCCGCCGCCAGCGCCGCGCCGATGAGGGGACCATTCCCGGTTAGCAAAACGGTATTCTGTCTGAGGTTCATACGGACTTCATGCCCTATTGTCTCCAGCGGCTCAGAACGCAGGCCGCTTGGCCATGTTCGTCAAGGCGGCATAGGCGGGCCGAAAAAGCAATGGCGTATTGGGATCCACCTGGGGGTTCTCCCGGTAGATTATGGAGAACCAGCGCATGGTGTCACAATATGTATACCAAGGGACTGTACCAAAATCCAGGTTGAACAGGAACATCCCGGCCATCCACGGCCAGTTGGCGTCGGCGTACTGGTACGCACCCACCAGGTAATCGCTCTGCTGCTGCTCGGTGACTTTGAACCAGTTGTGGTAGCCCAGGTCGCACGTGGTGTTCACCAGCCAGCCGAACTCGGTGGCCCACACCGGCGTGGCGCCATCCCCGTTGCTCTGCATCACCGCATACTGCTGCTCGGCCCGGCGGAAGGCCATGCCTCCACTGGCAGTGGTCGGGTCCTGGGTTGGTGGATACGGCCCGCCATAGGGGTGCGAGCCCAGGGCAGAGAAGAAGCCCCTGGCCTTGGCGTCGTACATGCCCTGGATGAAGGCCAGGTCCCCGGCCACCGCCGCCGCCTGGAAGTAGGCCTGGGCGCTGATCTGCTCCGCCGCCGTCAGGCCCGAGACCGTGCCGCCGGTGGTGGCCAGCCCGGCGCTAACCACGATGGCATTGGGATCGGCGGCCTTGGCCCCGTTGTACCCGGCCTTCAGGAGCGCGGTGTACTCCTTTGCGCTGGGCACCCGTCCACCCCATTCGTAGTCCAGGTTGGGCTCGTTCCAGATCTCCAGGGCCACCGGGTCCACCCCACTGGCCTTCAGGTGGGCCGCCGCTGCCTGCGCGAAGGTCTGAAATCGCGTGAGGTCGGAGGAGCTGAGAGGTGGGTTGCCCACACCGGTGGGCGGGGGGCCGTTGATCCGGAACAACATCTTCCGGCCATAGCTGGCGAAGGCCAGCGCCTGGTTATCCAGGTCCGCCCAGTTATAGGAGCCCGAGCCCAGATCCGCATTTTTCCACTCAATGAACCCCTTGGCCCAGCCAAAGCCCATCTGCTGGAGATAGTAGGCATGGCTGCGCTCGGCCACGTTGGCGCCGTAGGCCAGGTGGGCCGGAGCGGAGTAGCCCTTCATGATGATGGGCAGATAGACCGAGAAGGCGGGGTTGCTGATGGCCCGGGCGGGGGCGGAGTTGGCCGGGCTGGCCTGGAAGGCCGACGGCACCACGGCCAGGACCAAAACCATTGGCATGAGTAGAAAGAATACAACCAGGCTGGCAGGCTTCACGATCCCTTTCCGGCATTTTGTGGGCAGTATAGCACGGGGGTTTCGGCGGTGTCAACGCGGGGGCAGAGCTGGTGAAACTCCCACGAAACAAGGCCGTGAATATCGCCAGCTCTGCTTCTCCCCCATGAGGCGAACTTTCTTCCCCCTCAACCCAAACAGCCGGTACGCCCACTCGTTCAACTCCCGCTCCAGGTCTGCTGCCGCCGGCCGGTCACCATGCCATTATAGCCAGGAAGCGATGTCGTCCCACAGTTCTGGCATCTCCAGGACCCGGGCAAACTCCTGGACCCAGTGCTTGATCCGCTCCTGATTCAGGCCCGGGTGGCTTTCGATGATCGCCTGGATGTCCAGCAGATCCTGGGGCCGGTGGGCAACGGCCTTGAATATGATCAGGTCTTCCGGAGTGGGCAGGCGAATGGTAAGGGGACCGGCATGATAGACGACGCTACGCTCCACAGCCTCCTCCTCGAAAGGCAATATCCCGAGGGAAAGGTCCACGTTAATG
>JACQYG010000067.1 GCA_016208345.1 Chloroflexota bacterium | reverse complement strand
TCACCGACCTTTATGCCTACGAAGCTGGACAAACGGCGTTTCCTGGCCTGAAGCCGCCTCCGTCAGAGGCGGACGTGCGCGAGGTGCTGAATTATGTGCGCGCCCTGGAATATGGTTTGGAAAGAGTGAAAACTTTGCCCGTCAGCCTGCGACTGGTCCGCGAACTGCATGAGCGCCTGATGGAAGGAGTACGTGGCGAACGAGCCACTCCTGGCGAATTCCGCCACAGCCAGAATTGGATTGGACGGCCAGGCTGTACTCTAAACGATGCGGATTACGTCCCGCCGCCGGTACATGAGATGCACGAGGCTCTGGATGCTTTTGAGAAATACCTGTATTCGGAAAACCATCACCCGCCGCTGGTACGGCTGGCGTTCATCCACTACCAGTTCGAGGCAATTCACCCCTTCCTGGATGGCAACGGGCGCATTGGCCGGCTGCTACTCTCGCTCTTGCTAGTGAATTGGAAGCTGTTGCCACTACCTTTGCTTTATCTGAGTGCCTATTTCGAGGGCCACCGGCAGGATTACTATGACCTGCTGTTGGCCGTCGGCGAACGCGCTGCTTGGCCCTGCTCTTACAGCTTGTGGACGAGCTGTTTCAGGCGCCGGTCATTACAGTGCCAGAAGTCCAAAGATTGCTGGGCGTGACCCACCGTTCGGCGAATCAAATGGTCACGCGCCTCGTCAGGGAAAGCATTTTGCATCCCGTTCCGGGGCGGGCGCGTAACCGCCAATTTAGGGCTCAGGAGATCCTGAAGACTCTGGTCGAGGATAAGCAATGAGAGGCAAGTATCACTCCGCGCGGCTTATGATACTTTTATGCCTGAAAGTATCATACCGGGTCAGAAATGTAACTTAAGTATAATTCTGCATGTTCAAGCCATATCCTAAGGCACGACCGTTGAAATCAAGCCCGCATACCACCAGAGGTGACGCAAAGTGGATTTAGAGAAATGTTGTCGGAGAATCCATATCACTGGCGGTTTGAAAGCGGGTAGACAACACTGGCACGGAGTATAGCAAGTACCACGGATCTGTCTAGAGAGGGATGCTTGCCTTGGCAGCGCAAAGCGTCTACGTCCATATCCCCTGCTGCCGGGCAAAATGTGCCTACTGCGATTTCAACTCGTTTGCTGGGCTCGAGGGATACCTGGCGCCATACGTGGCGGCCCTGGTCAGGGAGATAGAGAGCTTCCCTTTCTCTCCCAGTGAAGCTTTGCTTCAGGCCAACGAGAGCGTTCACGGCAGAGAGCGCGGAGTTCGCCAGGATCTTTCCTTTGTCTCTGCGCCATCGGTGGTCTCGCCGGTAGAGATCACGCCTCATTCGTTTATTCACCCAATGAAGGTGCCTGGTAAAGAAACCAGGGTTTCCACGGTGTATTTCGGTGGCGGCACGCCATCGCTCTTGAGCCTGGACCAGGTGCAGCGGCTGTTGGGGGCGCTGTCTTCTCTACTAGTAGAGAACGCCGAGGTCACCCTGGAGGCCAATCCGGGCACCCTGGACTATGACTATCTCCGCGGGCTGCGGGGATTGGGCGTCAACCGCCTGAGCCTGGGGGTTCAGAGCTTCGATGATGCTCTTCTGCAGGCCATGGGACGGATTCATAGCGCGCGGGAAGCCCTGGAGGCCTACTATCAGGCCAGAGAGGCGGGATTCGACAACGTGAACCTGGACCTGATCTATGGCCTGCCGGGCCTACCTGATGTCCCGGAGTTCAACTCCGGGACATCAGGAGAGGGATACCTGGCGCGCTGGAATGATACCTTGTCCAGGGCCCTGGCTTTGCAGCCCGATCACCTCTCGCTCTACGCGCTTACCCTGGAGCCCGACACACCCATGGGGGCCGCAGTGGCCTCCGGGCAACTCTCGCTGCCAGACGAGGACCTGGTTGCCGACATGTACGTCCTGGCCGAAGAGTTGCTGGAGCAGGCGGGCTACGCCCACTACGAGATCTCCAATTGGGCGCATTCTGAGACAAGGGAATGCCGGCACAACCTGACCTACTGGCGCAACCAGGCCTACGTTGGCTTTGGGGCTGGCGCCCACTCCTACCTCGATGGTTACCGATATCACAACGTGCCCAACCCGCTGGAATACATCGCTCGTCTGGAACGGGGGGAGTCTCCGGTAGATGAGGTTTCATTTACCAGTAAAGAAACCGAGATGGCGGAGACGATGATGCTGGGCCTGCGATTGACTCGGGAGGGGGTGAGGCGCGCCGCTTTTCGCGAACGCTTCGGCCGGGAACTGGACGAGGCGTACGCCGTGCCGGTCCAGGAGCTGGTTGCCCTGGGCCTCCTGGAGGACCTGGGCGAGGCGATCAGGCTAACCCCCCGAGGCCGACTTTTGGGCAACGAGGCCTTCGCCCGGTTCCTGGTTTGCGAGCATCAGGCTGCAGATAGTAGATGAAAGCCATCATCCATCGGCTTTTGGGAGGCCAGAGCTTGCTCTGGCGTAATGTAGGACAAGTTGGCAACCTGTCCCACCCGGGGAACCCGAACAAGTTCGGGCGTCCGCTAATTATTCACTATCAGCCATCGGCTATTATCCATTACATGGAGGGAGAAGTGAATACGGCAAGAGTCGATCCCGACCGCCTGTTGGCCACATTCTACGATCTGGTGCGCATTGACAGTCCCTCCGGCGAAGAAGGAGCGCTCAGGGAATACCTGAAGGCCAGGCTGGAGGACATGGGCCTCACCACCTGGGTGGATGCCAAGGGGAACCTGCTCGGCACGCTACCAGGCCGGGGCGAGCCGTTCCTGCTCAATGCTCACATGGACGGCGTTCAACCCTGTCGGGGCATCAAGCCGGCCATGCGCGATGGGGTGATCTACAGCGACGGCAGCACGATCCTGGGCGCTGACGACCGGGGAGGGATAGCGGTGATCCTGGAGTCCCTGGCACGCCTGGCGCCGGGTGGGCCGGCCCATTGCGCAGTGGAGCTGGCCTTCACGGTCCAGGAGGAGGTGGGGCTTCTGGGAGCCAAGGCTCTGGACCTGAACCTGGTCAGGGCCAGGCAGGGCATCGTCCTGGATTCTCATGGCCCGGTGGGTGGGATAATCGTCGCCACACCTTACCACAATCACCTGAATGCGGCCATCATCGGGAAGGCCGCCCATGCCGGCGTGGCGCCGGAGAACGGCCTGAGCGCCATCGCGGTGGCGGCCGAGGCCATCGCGCGGATGAATTTGGGCCGCATAGACCCCGAGACCACGGCCAACATCGGCGTGATCCACGGCGGGACGGCCCGGAACATCGTCCCGGAAAGGGTAGAGCTTCAGGGAGAGGCCAGGAGCCGGGACGAGGCTAAGCTGGAGAGGCAGACCGAGCAGATGGTGGACGCTTTGACCCAGGCCGCGGCCCGGGCCGGCGCAAAGATCGAGCTGGATGTGGAGCGCGCCTACTTAGGCTACGAGCTTCGCCCGGACGATGCCCTGGTTCAAAAGATCACCGGAGCCATGAAGCGCCTGGGGATCGAACCGCGGTTAGAGGCCACCGGCGGCGGCAGCGACGCCAATATCTTCCACCAGCATGGGATCAAGGTGGCTAACCTGAGCGTGGGATACGAGGATGTACATACTACCAACGAGCACGTGGCCCTCTCCGAGCTGGTGAAATGCGCCCAGGTCCTGGTGGAGGTGCTGGCAGGTAGCTGATGGCAGATGACCTGATGTCCCGGAGTTGAACTCCGGGACATCAAATGGCAGATAGCAGATGGCACGGAGGTTCAGTTGACAGCGGAGATAACCCTGGCTAGCGAGCGGGTCTACGAGGGCCGGGTGGTCAATCTGCGCGTGGATGCCGTGCGCATGGCCGACGGCCGGGTGGTGAAGCGCGAGGTGGTGGAACACGGGGTCGTCGTGGTGATCGCCGCCCTGGACAGGGATGGCAATGTCATCCTGGTGCGCCAGGAGCGCACGCCCATAGGCAAGAAGCTCTGGGAGCTGCCCGCCGGAGGCGTGGACGACGGCGAGGACCCCGCCACTGCCGCTTCCCGGGAGCTGAGGGAGGAAACAGGCTTTGATGCGGGCAGAATCCAGCGTTTGGGCGGCTTTTATTCCTCGCCCGGTTTCTGCAACGAATACCTGCATCTCTTCCATGGCACTGACCTGCATCCCAGCCCCCTGGCCCAGGACGCGGACGAGAGCATTGAGGTCACCGCTATCCCACTAGAGCGCGCCCTGAAAATGGTGGAGAACGAGGAGATCAACGACGCCAAGACAATGATCGGCCTCTTGATGTTGGGCCAACAGATAGCAGGTAGCAGGTAGCAGGGAGACGGGGCGCAATT
>JACQYG010000066.1 GCA_016208345.1 Chloroflexota bacterium | reverse complement strand
CGGCGGTGATGTGCAAGCACCCGGAGACCCGGACGCCTGAGAGCGGCTTTTCCTTCTCAAACCGCTGACGGATCAGCCGCAGCACCGGCATCTGGCCTTCGGCCCACTCGACTCGCAGCTTGCCTTTTGGTGCCAGGGAGAGATCACGGACGTCGCCCTTCAATCGTGTCATTCAAAACTCCTGCTCATGGAAATAATGGGTTCACCATGGTGTGGGCTGGATCCCCTGGATCACCGCCCTCACCACACGGCAAACTCGCCCCGGGCCAGCCGCCCGGAGTAGTCGTAGATGTCCACCAGCTCCCGGTTGATGACGCTCTCCACCTCGCCCCGGATAGCCTCCAGCTTCACCCCAGGCTCCAGGATCAATTGGGCCGAGGCAATGAGCGGCTGATCGATGGGCTGGCCGATCTGGCTACAAAGCCAGATGTAAACCTCCCGAAGACCAGGCACTGACTGATACACCTCGTCGGCGATGCGGTGAGTCAGCAGGTTATAGATCTTGCCCACGTGGCTTATGGGATTCTTCCCGGCCGCCGCTTCGGCGCTCATGGGCCGGTTCAGGGCGATGACGCCGTTCACCCGGTTGCCCCGGCCCACCTGACCGCAGTCGGCCCCCTCCGCCGAGGTGCCCAGGACAGTGAGGTACATGCCGTCCTCGCCTCGGGCCGGATCGTCCAGCGTGTTGATCGCCACGGTGACCCTTTCGAGGTTTCTCTTCTCCCCGACGACGAACTCCTCCAGGGCCTGTTTGATCTCCCCTTTGCGCTGGAAATAGCCCTCGGGGCTCTCCACGAAGCGATCCACGAAGGCCATGGCCACGGTGAGGGTCAGCTCCCGGTGGCTGCGGTAGCCCATCACCTTGATATCCTCGCCGGACTCGGGAAATCTCGCTTTGAACTCAGGGGAGTTCAAGAACTTCTCCGTTGCCAGGACCAGGCGCTCGGTCTCGGTCAGAGGGGCATAGCCCACCGCCGCTGAGGTATCGTTGGCGCCGATGACCTGTCGGTCGAAGATGTCGGTGAGCTCCGGCGAACCCTCTTTGATCTCGTTCTGAAAGACCAGATGTCGGTCCGGATCCACAAACCGCAGGTTCCGGCGCAGCCACCCCTTCGCTGTCTCCACCGCAATGTCGCCCACCGGCACCACCTTGCCCTTGTAAGAATAGGTGGCCCGATCGCCGAAGACCAGGCGCATGGGTTCATCCACCGTGCCGCCGCCGATCTTGGGACTGGTCTTCCCCGCCACTAACAGGCCCTTGTCGGTATTATGGTGCTTGACACTGCCAAAGACGCTCAGGTACTCGCGACATAAGGCCACCGATACCTGCTCCATGATGGCGTCGCAGATGGAGTCAGGATGCCCTATGCCCTTGCGCTCCACCAGCTCCACCTGATGTTCCTCAACCGGCGTGTCGTTCAAGCTTTCCATCAGGATATTGCGCATCTCGTCCACCTCCAGATCTCTTTACTTTTAGTTAAGTGATCAGCCATGTCAGGCGCCGGTAAGCTGGTGCCACAGGGTCGACAGGATATGGCTGAACTTCCGGCAGCCCAGGGTCTCCACGTAACGGCAGTGCTCTCTGAACCCCAGCCTGGTGTAGGCCTTGATGGCTGGTAAGTTGTCCTCGCGCACGTTCAATACCACTTCCGCACAGCCTTTTCGCAAAAGCTCCTGCACCACGGCGCTGGTACAGGCTGTGGCATGGCCGCGATTGCGGTGGCGCGGGTGGGTGAGCACGTTGCCCACCGCGGCGATGCCATACCCGGGCGACACCACGTGGGTGCCTGCCACCGAGACCAACTCGCCATCTACCCTGACCCCGAAGTAGACGCCCTTGTCCAATTGACGCGATGTGAAAACCGAGCCGCCCCCGCCGATGTGGTAGAGACGATTCAGGTCGTGGATATCAGGCATTCCCAAACGAACCGTCTCGGTGGGCACCGGCTTGAATCTCTCCGCCGTCACTGCCAGGCGCATCAGGCGTTCCAGCGGCCCCAGATTATAAAACTCTCGCAACGCCCGAAGGTGTTCGTACCGGCTGGAGAAGTAGGCCCGCCAGGGGCCGAGAGCGCCAGAAAGGATGGCTCGCACCCCCTCCTCCTCGCCCAGGGTGAAAAAGGCATTGGGGTAGAGCCCCTTGTAGTGCAAGCAAAGGGAAACGACACGGCCAGCACTTTCCGCGCCGTACCAGGCACATTCCTCGAAGAACCCCGGCTCCAGGTCACCGATGGCGTAAGCCGCATACAGCCTGTCCGTCGAGAGGACCGCCAGGATCTGTCGGCGCTCCGTCAGTTTCCTGATTCCTAAGTGACGTGAGCGGTGACCCCTTTGCGCCCCAAGCCCAGTTTCTTTACTGGTAAAAGAAGCCGACGCCTGACCCCAAGGAGCCCCAGGCGACTCTAACTGTTCACCCATTCCAGGTCGTCCTCCGCCGGTAGCCGGAGCATCTCGCAGGTATCGGCGTGCACGCAGAGATGCTCGAAGTGGGTGAAATGCTTGAACTCCTGGTATCTCTGTAATACCTCGCCCTTGTGCAGGCTCCGCAAGCGGTCTATGGAGAAGTCCTCCACGACAAACGACGCGATCACGGAACCGTGAACCACGGCCCGCTTGAGCTCGTCGGCGGTGATATTCCGAACCCGTGACAGGTAGCCGATGAAGCCTCCAGCAAAGCCGTCCCCGGCGCCAGTGGGGTCTTTTATCTTCTCCAGCGGATAGGCAGGGGCAAAAAAGTAGGTGTGGTCGCGTACGAATGACCCGTCCTTTCCTCCCACCGGGTGGCCATCGCCGCTATCCAGCTTGTAGAAGAGCACCGCGCCGTACTCCCCTTTCTTGATGACCAGGGCCTTGGGGCCTAGATCCAGGATCTTGCGGGCCGCCCGGATCAGGCTGAAGGTGTTGCTGTACTGCCTGGCCTCCGCCTCGTTAATCAAGACAATGTCCACCAGGGACAACGCCTTGGAAAGCGTGTCTTTCTTGTAACTGATCCAGTAGTTCATCGTGTCCAGGACGGTGAGCCGCGGGCTCTTCACCTGGCGTAGCACTTCTACTTGAAGCTCGGGATCGATGTTCGCCAGGAATACCAGGTCCGAAAGCTCATATCCCTGGGGGAGGCGCGGGTGAAAGTCGGCGAAGACGTTCAGCTGAGTGTCCAGGGTCTCGGCAGCGCCCATATCGTAGTCGTAGCGCCCCGACCATCGGAATGTCCGCCCCTCCTTAACCTGGAGGCCACGCAGGTCTACTTTCTTGCTCTCCAGGAATTCCAGGTGTTCGGGCGGGAAATCGGTGCCCACCACGCCCACCAGGTTCACCTGGTCATACAGGCTGGCGGCGATAGAGAAATAGGTGGCGGCGCCGCCCAAGGCATCCTTGACCCGCCCGAAAGGCGTTTGCATCGAATCCAGGGCCACGGAACCCACGACGAGTATACTCAAGCCCGACCTCCCCAAGGATAGTTGAGGCCAGCGCTGCAAGGGGTGCCGGCATCCCTATCCGTATCTCCCTCTCAGCGCCTTGGCCACCCCGGCCACCAGACCCAAAGCCCGCTCGGCGGCCGCCGGTGACAGGCCCCTCAGGCCACAGGAAGAGGTAACCCAGCAGGCCGCCAGGATGTCGTCCCGGTGAACGCCCTTCTTAACCAGGAGATCCATGGCCGCCTGGAGTCTTCCCATCAACGACTCCACTGACTCCCGCCACACCGCCTGCTCGTTGTCCGCCGGGACTATGCCCCAGGCGATGGCCCCTCCCCGGGCCAGGAAGGCCTGCACATCCTCCGGATAAAGGGCTAAAGACCCCGCATAGCTGTAAGCATCGAAATTGATTATGTCGACCACGGTGGACATCAAGATCGACCAGTCGGTGTTGCCGCAGCAATGAACCCCCTTCAGGCCCTGGATGGCGCCAAAGACCTCTCCCAGGTAGCTCACTACCTGTTCCCGGCCCAGGGAGATAAAGGCTGAGCCGAAGGCGCTCAGGTAGGGCTCGTCCACGAATACCACGGTGCTGGGGTGGATCTTCTGGAGCTCGCCCTCCAGCCAGCCGGCTTTTAACCGAAGCAGTTTCACTGCCGCATCGGCCAGCGTCTCGTCATACAGGATCGGCCGGCGTTTCTCATCGGTAACGGTGAGGCCCCAGCTTATGGGTCCCGTGACCTGGCCCTTCACCGCCCTGGGCTGGACCTGGCTGGCTGCCACCTCCAACGGCAGCCGGGCCAGCCCCGCGCCGTACTCGGGCGAAACTGCGGCGAAGGACACGTCGTTTTCCAGATAAGCCGAATAGAGCCCTTCCAGGCCTGGATTCAAGTCCACGGAACGATCCACCCAGATGCGCTCGTTGGCCTCGTCCAGCACCACCCCGGGGAAACCCTCCGAATACTGCACGTACATGTTCTCTTTGAACGAACGCCGGGGAAGCTGGGGCCAGCACGGTATCTCCGGGAAGTTCTGGACCACCAGGCGGCAGGCAGCTTCGGGGTCGGAGTAGGGCAGGCTGCCGATGCCGGTGGCCAGGAGATTAAGCGGGAACGGCACTTTAGTCCTCCTCGGGAGCCTGTTCCACCGGGTGCCAGTGGCGGTACCAGGCTATGGTCGCCAGGTCCATGCTTGGTGTATAGCTCGCTATGTAGCAAAGGGGGGACCCCCTTTTGCCCCCTCCCCACTCAGATTTAGTTGCTGGTAGTGAATGGAGTTATCCTCCTCGCTTGAGCCTGGGCCACGGCCTTTCGCAGGCCCTCTTCGAACGGCGGGTAGATCACGCCTTCCTCGGTGATGATTGCCGTCAGGTAGCGATTAGGCGTCACATCGAAAGCCGGGTTTGCTGCCTTTGTGCCCTCTGGTGCGATGGCAATGCCCTTGATGTGGGTCACCTCCCAGGCATCTCGCTCCTCGATGACGATGTGGTCGCCCGAGGGGATGGCCAGATCAATGCTGGACGTGGGTGCGGCGGAATAGAAAGGGACGCCATTCTCCTTCGCCAGCACGGCCAGGGAATAGGTGCCGATCTTGTTGGCGAAGTCGCCATTGGCGGCGATGCGGTCGGCCCCCAGGATCACCAGGTTCACCCGCCCCAGGTGTATGAAATGGCCGGCCATACTGTCGGTGATCAGGGTGGCTGGGATGCCAAGCTGCTTCAGCTCCCACGCGGTAAGCCGCGCCCCTTGCAAATAAGGCCTGGTCTCGTCTACATAGACGTGCACGCGTTTGCCTTGTTCGTGGGCGGTGCGGATAACCCCCAGGGCAGTGCCGTAGTCCACGGTAGCCAGGGCGCCGGCATTGCAGTGGGTTAAGACCGAATCGCCATCCTTGATCAGCGCTGCCCCAAAGCGACCCAGGCGCTGGTTCACTGCCACGTCCTCCTCGGCCATACGCTCGGCCTCAGCCAGGAGGGCCTTTTGGATCTTCCCCGGGTCCCTCTCCCCGCGGGCGACTTGGTGAGCCCGGTTCAGCATGCGCTCCACGGCCCAGAAGAGGTTCACCGCCGTGGGCCGCGTGGCCCGCATGAGCTCAGCGACCTGCTTGACCTGCCCAAGCAAGCTGTCGCCCGAGCCCTGGGCCCACTGATTGGCTCCCAAAGCCATGCCGTAGGCCGCCGCCACCCCGATGGCCGGTGCGCCTCGGAGCCGCATCTCCTTTATGGCCGCGGCCACCTCCCGGTAGTCCCGGCATTCCAGAATAACCAGTTCCCCGGGCAGCCTGGTTTGATCGATGAGCTTTACGACGCCGTCTTCCCACCACACCGTGCGCAATTCTCGTGAGTCCCCCTGTTTGGGCAAAAAAAAGACCTCTCTCCGATGAGAGAAGTCACGCTCTGTAACTTGACTCTCATCTTTCAGAGCGCTTCCGCGCCCTGTTGGAATTGGCACCATAGCGCGCCGCGGCCGGGGCATCGCAATACCAGGACGTTGGGGAGAACCCCCCTTGTGCTATCCTGTATCCTGGTGCCCCTGGTCCCCGGCGGCCTGGTTGCCGGGCTTCATCGGGCCAGTCCCTCCGCCCGTCTGGATAAGAGCAGGCATCCTATTCAATTGCGTGGGATTATAGCATAGGCCTTGGCCTTTGTAAAGACCCTGATGTGCCGCGGGTATTTCAAGATATACAAAGAGGCCTGAGCTACTCACTTACCAGGAAATCGGATTCGCTGAAAGACTTCATAGTATTTCCTCAACTATTCTTCTAAATGCCTCTGAGAAATCCTCGCTCAGTGACTGATCAAATTCTCTTAACCATCTGGTAACATACTGAGCATCGTAATGGGGATTCTTCAAGAGAATTGACTTTATGTCTTCAATGTCCCTGCCTCTTCCAGCAATGATCTTATGAATAACCACATCTTCAAGGGAAGCAAATTTCACAATGGTATTACCGAATGTTACATTGTTCGTCCTCTCAATCGCCTGTCTTTCATAGGGAGAGAACGAGAGAATAAAATCCACTCTGATTCCGCTCTTCTCGTCAATCGCAGGCAATACCATTGTCTTCTTTACAAAGTTCTCTGCACTATCTACCAGAATTTTCAGGCCGAGCCGTGCAACAGCACCCTTCACTTTTTCAAGGTGGTCAACTCCAACACCGAGGGTTACGTCTATATCCTTGGTCAGTCTTGGCTCTCCGTAAAGAAGCAAAGCCTGACCACCTATGATCATATAGGGGATACGAGAACTGGTCAGATTTCGAGCTATCTTCTTAAGTAGATTTTGGAACACTATTCACCACTCTTGCAATTCTTATGTCACACTCTATTCCGTCCAGATGGTCTCTCATCGGAATTGCACCCAAAGCAAGTGCTTCTTTATACAATGCTTCAACGATTCGATAGTTCCGCATAACATCTATCTTCTCTTTCCTTAGCAACTCTTGCTCAAACTTTCGAACTTCCTGACGATTCATTATCATTTTTCCCACCTCGCCTTGTCTGTCCAATACTTGACAATATATATGACAGTGCTTATCTCTTCTTCAGGCCTAATGTGCACAGCGGCAGTGTATTACCCAAAAGCCTTGCTCAGGGCCGTGCATTCGCCCGCGGGCTCCGCTCCGCCGCCTCCACCCCAGCTGCCATGCCCGGTTGACACTCGCAAGCCGGGTGTTTGGCTTTCAGCAGCGAGATGTCATCCAAGGCGGATGAGTATCCAATGGCTCCCTACGATCTTATTACTTACCCTTGCCCCTCTTACTGAACCCGTACGTCCCGATCTTCTCCTCCATCCGCCCTGTACTCATGCACATTCGGACAGTACGAGACCGGCGAGAGTTTGTCGATGTTGATCTTGTCACCGTCGAGTATCTCTTCG
>JACQYG010000065.1 GCA_016208345.1 Chloroflexota bacterium | reverse complement strand
TGGCTGTTGCCTGCCCGCTGAGCCGACTCGGTACCCTTGCCACGGTGGGGGTGGCGGGTACGATGCCCGCCCCACAGATCTGGTTTTTAGGAGGACCGAAGATGGACCCGGTAACGTTTGAGCGCCAACTCCGCACCCCCCACTCGGAGGTCTACTACATGAGCCAGCACGGGGAGCGCATGGGCCGCGTGGACCTGCACTACGCCAGCGAGGTGGTGTATGGCACCATCGTGGTAGAGACTGACTTCAGCGAGGAAGATGTCCAGCAGCTCATTGAGCAGGTGGACGAGGACCTGGTGATGACCTCCGACATGCCCAGGGATGACTTTCTGGTCTCGGTCTACCGGGGCAAGGACCTGGGCTTCTACAGCGACGACTACTTCGGCGAAGAGGAAGAAGGCGAAGAGGAAGAAGGAGAAGACGAAGACGACGAGAAATTCTAGGATAACGGGAGGACCGGTTGGAAGCAAAAGAGCTTTTGCTAAAACTGGCGGAGGCCTCGGGCATCTCGGGCTATGAAGACGAGCCCAGGGAAATCCTCCGGGAGGAACTGAAGGCGTACTCCGACGAGATCCTGGTTGATCCCATGGGCAGCCTCATCGCCATCAAAAAGGGAAACCGGCGCCGGGGTGAAGGCCGGGAACCCCACCGTATTATGCTGGCCGGCCACCTGGACGAGATCGGGCTGATGGTCACTAAGATCGAAAAGGGCTACCTGCGCTTCGCCCAGGTGGGCGGGTTCGACCTGCGGGTCCTCCCTGGCCAGGAGGTGGTAGTGCACGGCACGATGCCCCTGCCGGGAGTCATCGGCTGCCGGCCGCCTCACCTGCTCACTGAGGAGGAACGCGAAAAGGTCACGCCCATGGACGAGCTCTTCATAGACGTGGGGCTGGATGAAAAGAGGGCGGCGGAGCTGGTACAGGTGGGCGACCTGGCCTCCATCAACCGGCAGACCATATCCCTCAAGGATGACATCGTCGCTGGCAAGGCCTTCGACGACCGGGCCTCGGTAGTGGCCATCGTGGAGTGCTTCAAGCACCTGGCGACGACCATGCACGCCTGGGACGTCTACGGGGTGGCCACGGTCCAGGAGGAGACCGGCTACCTGGGTGCCATCACCAGCGCCTTTCGTCTCTTCCCCGACCTGGCCATAGCGATAGACGTGAGCCACGCGGACATGCCGGGGGTGCCGGAGTCGGAGACCATCCTCCTGGGTAAGGGGCCGGGCATTGCCTTGGGTGCAAACATCCACCCCAAGATCCACGAGCGGCTGGTGCAAACGGCCAAATCCCTGGAGATACCATTCCAGATCGAACCGTACCCCGGGTCCACCAGCACCGATGCCTGGGCCATCCAGGTTACCAGGGAGGGCATCCCCACCGGGCTATTGGACATACCGCTTCGCTACATGCACACCTCGGTGGAGACGCTCTCGGTGGCCGACGTGCAACGTACCGGGCGGCTGCTTGCCAGTTTCATCGCCGGGTTGGAAGACAAGAAGTTCCTGGAGTTCGAGCATGCTTCTTCAATCTCTTTCTGAGGCCTGCGGCCTTTCGGGGAACGAGGCCGAGGTGAGGAACCTGATACTCAAAGAAGTCCAGGGCCTGGTGGACGAGCACCGGATTGACAGCCTGGGCAACCTGATCACCTTGAAGAGATGCTCCAGCACCGGGGCGGCGCGGCCCCGGCGGGTCATGATCGCTGCCCACATGGACGAGGTGGGGCTCATGGTCACCCACATCGAGAAGAGCGGCCATCTGCGCTTCTCCAAAGTGGGTGGGCTGGACGACCGCACCCTCTTGTCCAAGGTTGTCCTGGTGGGAAACGACAGGGTGCCGGGCGTCATCGGCGCCAAGCCCATTCACCTGCTCAAGGAGAAGGAACGCCACCAGGTGGTGGAGACGGACCAGATGTACATCGACATCGGCACCTCCAGCAAGGAGGAGACGGAGCGGGCGGTGAAGCGGGGGGATTACGTGGCCTTCGCCACCCGGTTCTCTCGTCTTGAAGGCGGCCTGGTGAAGGGCAAGGCCTTCGACGACCGGGCCGGCTGTGCCGCCTTGATCGAGCTTTTGCGAGGTCGAGGTAGCTATCCCTCCGATCTCTACGGGGTCTTCACCGTCCAGGAGGAGATCGGCCTGCGGGGCGCCCGAGTGGCTGCCTATGCCGTGGAGCCGGACTACGCCTTTGCCTTTGAGGGCACCGTCTGCGACGACTTACCCAAAAAGAAAGACCTGAGCCCCACCACCATCCTGGGCGGCGGGGCGGCCATCACCCTGGCCGACCGCAGCTTCTTCGCCGACAAGCGCCTGGTGAAGCTCCTGGTGGAAACTGCAGAAAAAAATGGCGTCCCTTACCAGTTCAAGCAACCCATGGTGGGCGCCACCGATGCGGGCCGCATCCACCTGGCCCGGGAGGGCGTCCCATCGGTGGCCGTGGCTGTGCCGTGCCGCTACATCCATTCGCCGGTGAACATACTGAGCCTTTCGGACTTCGAGAACCTGGTCAGGCTTATGTCTTTGGCCCTGGTGGCGCTGCCCACCTTGTGGCCTTCGCCCTAAGCCTTAACCCTTACGCAGGAGGACTTTACACCGTGAAAGAGCTGATCGCCCGCCTGGTAGAGGCCTATGGCCCCTCGGGGAACGAAGAGCAGGTTCGCGCGTTAATCCAGGACGAGATCAAGGCTCACGTGGACGAGGCCAGAGTGGATGCCTTGGGCAATCTGGTGGCGCTCTTGAAGAGCGACCCGGACGGCCAGGGCAAGCCGCCTACCCGGGTGATGGTGGCCGCCCACATGGACGAGATCGGGATCATCGTTACCCACATTGATGAGAAGGGCTTCCTGCGTTTTGCTCCCATCGGTGGGCTGACGCCGCTGACCCTTCTGGGCAACCGGGCGGTCTTCGCCAACGGCGTCATGGGCACCTTCGGGATGGAGAAACGCGAGATCCTGCCCACAGAAAAGCCCAAACTTGACCGCATGTTCCTGGACATCGGCACACCGGATAAAGAGAGCGCCCTGAAGCTGGTGAGCGTGGGCGATGCTGCCGCCTTCTCCCGTGGTTTCGCCCAGGCCGGCAACCGGCTCCTGGCCAAGGCCATGGACGACCGCATTGGCTGCGCCATTTTGATCCAGGTCGTGAAAACGTTGAAAAAGAACCCAAACGACATCTACTTTGTCTTCACCGTTCAGGAGGAGGTGGGCTGCCGGGGCGCAGTCACCAGCACCTATGGCGTCCAACCGGACCTGGCCATCGCCGTGGACGCCACTGACACCGGCGATACGCCTGAATCCCGCCCCATGAACGTGACCCTGGGGAAGGGCCCCGCCATCAAGGTGAAAGACGCGGGGATGTTGGCTCATCCGGCGGTGAGGAGGCTACTGGTGGAGGCGGCGAAGGGCCTGGGCATCCCCTATCAACTGGAGGTCCTGGAGGGCGGCCCCACCGATGCTATGGTCATGCAGACCTCCCGGGAGGGCGTTCCCTCTGGGGTGGTATCCATACCGTGCCGTTACGTCCACTCCCCTTCGGAGATGGTGGACTACGACGACGTGACCAACGCGGTAAAACTGCTGACCAAGGTGCTGGAGGATAGGGTCGCAATCTAGCCAGCAAAATTCGTAGGGCGGGTATCGTACCCGCTGCCTCTCTTTGCCAGTAAGAAGTCGGCTTGAAAAGCCGACATACACCCTGGTTGCGTAGTACGTTACGCATACGTAAAAAGGATTTTGTCGCACGAGCAATCTGATTGCCTTGTTCGTCACATCGCTGATCGTCGGCTTTTCCGGTGCGCTGATGCCGGGCCCTCTGGTCACGGCGACCATCGCCGGTAGCGCCCGGGAGGGGTTCTGGGTAGGGCCAGCTCTCACCCTTGGCCATGCTATCGCCGAGGCAGCTATTGTCCTGGCCCTGGCTTTTGGGCTAGGTAAGCTTTTCCGGAACCGCTGGATGGCGGGGGCCATCGGCTTCCTTGGAGGGCTATTCTTACTCTGGATGGGCTACGACATCGCCCAAAGCGTCTGGACGGGAAGCGTGACCCTGGCACTGACACCCACGGGCTCTGCCAGCCACTCGGCCTGGGGGCCTGTTGTCACTGGCATCTTGGTCAGCATTGCTAATCCCTACTGGATCCTCTGGTGGGCCACGGTGGGGGCCAACTACGTACTCTTGGGACTGAAGCAGGGCTCTCTGGGCCTGGGGGCGGTGTACGCCGGCCATATCCTCTCCGATGCCAGTTGGCTGATCCTGGTGGCCTTTGTGGTCGCCTCTGGCCGGGCCTTCCTGAACGATACTATCTACCAGGGCATCCTCTTGCTTTGTAGCCTCTTCCTGGTGGCTCTGAGCCTTTACTTCATCCGCTCCGGGGCCAATTTCCTACGGGGAAAGGTAGTGGTCAACAGTCAGTAGTCCGTGATCGGTAGCTGTGGTCCGAAGGTGCGATGCGTCTCTTAGCAGCCAGAACAGGTCCGATTGCACACAGGCCTTTTGTGGCCAGTCAGCTATCGGCCATGGAGGGCGGCGCCACCGACGGTGGGGCCATCCACATCCACGCCCACGGCATGCCCACCGCGGTCATTGGCGTCCCCGCCCGGCACATTCACAGCAACACCGGCATGATCCACCGGGACGATTACGACCGGGCCCTCAAGCTGGTTGTGGCCCTGGTGAAGAAGCTGGACGCGGCCACGGCGAGGGGGCTCTCCGATTAGCCCATTCAGGCCTTTTCCAACGCCAGGAGCCCGGCCTTCAAGTCCAGCCCGGCGGAGAAGCCTCCCAGCTTCCCGTCGCTGGCCACCACCCGGTGGCAGGGCAAGATGATGGCTATGGGATTGGCCCGCATTGCCTGGCCCACCGCCCGGGCTGCCCCTGGTCTTCCGATCTGCCGGGCTACCCAGGCGTAGCTCCGGGTCTCTCCGTAGGGAACGGCTCGGATGGCCTGCCAGGTCGAGCGCTGGAAGTCGGTGCCGCAGGACAGGTCCAACTCGTCGGCGAACTCCACCTTGTGCCCCAGGGCGTAGCGCCTGAGCCTCTGGGGCAGATCGCCGAAGGCGGATTCCGGCGCGTTCTCGGCACAAAGCTGGCTCTCCAGATAGCGCTGCAGCTCCGGCCGGGGCAGCACCAGGGCCCGCAGGCCCTTCGCGGTTTTCACCAGACCCATCTGGCCCAGGGCGGTGTCGCAGATCGTGTACTTTGGAGCCAATTTCTACCTCCAATATCCCTTATCCTCCATCTTCAGTTCCCCAATCCGCGATCGGGGCCCGCAGCACGTTCCTGTACCACCAGCGCCGCAGGATCAGGCCCAGGTTCCGCCAGTTCCGGGGTATCGGCTTGTACCGGGTGCCTACTGCCACCACTTGAACGTGCCTGCTGTGCGCAAAGGTGTAGGGCATAACGGTCACGTTCAGGCCGAACGGGGCGGGGGACAGGTCAATGCCCTGGGCCTGATAGGCTTGCCAGATGAGGACGCTGCAGGAATAGTGGTCGGTATCGTGGCGGTTGAAGATGATCTTCTTAATGTTAGGTGAATATGGGGTGCCGATACGTTCCTCAGCGTAGCGCACGGCGGCCTGGCGAACCTCTAGCGGGCACCTCACGCGCAGGGCGATGAGGTCATAGTTCAGGGCATAGGCCTCGTAGGTACAATGGTGGACCTGGTAGAACGGGCGCTGGCCCACCCGGTCGTGGTCCCCGAAGGGCTCCCGCACCACGTCGATGATGGCCTCCCGGCCACCTTTGCCGGTGACCAGGCCGGCGTGGGACCAGAAGATGACGTAACGCATGTACCAGCGGTCCCAGGGATTGGACATCAAGACGATGTCCCCCGCCTCCAGGGAGGCGAAGTCCAGGTCGTTCCTTTCCTTACTAAAGGGGCGAGCCGGCGCCGTCACCGCCCTACATCCACCAGAGCGTCAGCGCTATCCCCATGGCCGCGCCCACCAACACCTCGAAAGGCGTGTGGCCGATGAATTCCTTCAGCCGCTCCTCGCTGATGCTCTGGCGCTGGAACAGCTCGTCCAGCATCCGGTTAAGGATCCTGGCCTGAACGCTCACCGCTCGCCGCACGCCCGCCGCATCATACATCACCACCGCGGCGAACACAGCAGCCAGGGCGAAGAACGGCGAGCCCACCCCCTCGACCTTGGCGATGGCGGTGGCCAGGGAGGTGACCAGGGCCGAATGGGAGCTGGGCATGCCGCCGGCCGTGGTCAGGTAACGCAGGTCGAGCCTCCTCTCCGTGAAGAGGTGAAGCACTACCTTCAGGCACTGTGCCAGGATCCATATAGCGCTGGGAACCACCAGCACCCGGTTATTCAATACGTCAGACACCAGGATGGCCTTGGTGATCGTTATTCGCCCCTCCCAGGCTCTGGCGGAGGGGCTTTCTCGAAAGGCACCAGCTTATACTCGCCCCCGGCGGCCTGGATGAGTTTGCTAACCTTGAGCTCAGCCCCGTCCAGCTTCTTCTGGCAGAACCTGGCCAGCCGGGTGCCCTCCTCGAAGAGCTTCATGGATTCCTCCAGTGAGAGCCTGCCCTCCTCCAACTGTCGGACGATGTCCTCCAGCCGTCGGTAGGCCTCCTCGAAACCAGGCTCATCATTCGGCACTGGGGACCTCCTGGCCAACTTTGGCGCGTTGGGCTCGGCGCCGGTATATCAAAATCGCCGCGCACGCCCCTATCAGGATCACGCTGAACAACTGGGCGGTGCGGAAGCCACCGATGGTCCAGCTATCTATCCGAAGCTGCTCCACGAAGATGCGCCCTATACCGTACAGTACGCCGTAGGTGAAGAACACCTCGCCGTCCAACAGACGCCCCGCCATGCGTCGCATCATGTACATCAGGAAAAGGAACACCAGGAAGTTCCAGATGGATTCGTACAGGAAGGTGGGGTGATAACGCGCGATGTTCTCGTAGCCGGCCAGCCGGTACTCCGGGGCGATGTAGATTGCCCAGGGCAGGTTCGTGGGATAGCCATAGGCTTCCTGATTGATGAAGTTTCCCCAGCGGGCCACCGCCTGGCCCAGTGCCAGGCTCGGGGCGGCAATGTCCACCCAGGGCCAGGGGGAGAGCCTGTTCCACCAGGTGTAGATGAAGATGCCGGTCAAACCACCGATGAGAGCGCCATAGATGGCCAGCCCACCGTGCCAGGTGGCGATCATGGCGTATAGATCGCCGCGATAGAGGTCCCAGGCCGAGATCACGTGGTAGGCCCGGGCTCCCACCACGCCCAAGATCGTTGCCAGGAGCGTCATGTTGATCAGGTGGTCCAGGCTCATGGCGCGACGTTGGACCTGCCAGCCAGCCAGGTAGACCCCGATCAGGACCATGCCACTGAGCAATACCCCATACCATTTGATCGTCAGGGGCCCCAGATGAACCAAAACAGGATTCATTAACCGACTCCAGATCTCTTGATGTGCCTAGTTTACCAGAAGGCCAGCCGTGATGCAATGCCGCCCACGTTAGAGCGTGTAACGTTTGAACGTTCCGCGTTTGCTTGCTCACAACTGCTCCAGGTATCGCTGCCTCTCCCAACGCGTCACCAGGGTGGAATACTCGCGCCATTCCCGGCGTTTGGCCTCCAGGAACCCCTGGAAGGCCTGTTGGCCCAGGGCATTCCGGAGAATCTGGTCTCTTTCCAGCTCGTCCAAGGCATCGCTCAGGGAGATGGGCAGGGTGGCGATGTTCAGCTCCTGGAGCCGGATATCGTCGAAGTGGTAAACGTTTTCTTCTACCGGAGGAGGCGCCTCCAGGTCCCGGTCCACGCCGTCCAGGCCCGCCCCCAGCATGGCGGCAAAGGCCAGGTAGGGGTTACAGCTAGGATCCGGGCAGCGCAGCTCCAGGCGGGTGGACTGTTCTCTGCCGGGCGAGAAGCGCGGGATGCGGATCAGGGCCGAGCGATTGACCTCGCCCCAGCAGACGTACACCGGTGCCTCGTATCCCGGAACCAGGCGCTTGTAGGAGTTCACCGTGGGCGCTACCAAGGCAGCTAGGGCCCGGGCGTGGAGCATCTGACCGGCGATGAAGCGATAAGCGGTGCGAGAAAGCCGATACCGGTCCTCGGCATCGTAGAACACGTTCACCCCCGCCAGGTCGAAAAGGCTCTGGTGGGTATGCATCCCCGAGCCGTTGATGCCGTAGATGGGCTTGGGCATGAAGGTGGCACACAGGCCGTGGGCCTGGGCGATGGCCTTGATTGTGTACTTGGTGGCGACCACGTTGTCCGCCGTGGTGAGAGCATCGGAGAAGCGGATGTCGATCTCGTGCTGGCCCGGTGAAACCTCGTGATGGATCTTCTCCACCGGGATGCCCATGCCCTCTAGGGCCTCGGCGATGTCCTCCCGCACCTGGGCCGCGGTGTCCCGGGGCGAGAAGTCGAAGTAGCTTCCCACGTCGTGGGGCACCGGTTCCACGTGGGGGGAGCCGTCGGTTCTGAAGAGAAAGAACTCAATTTCCGGCCCGGTGTTATAGACGAAGCCCCTCTCCCTGGCCTGGGCCAGGGCCTGCTTCAGGACGAAGCGAGGGTCGCCCTCGAACAGCTCCCCGTTGGGCTTCAGCACGTTGCAGATGACTCGGGCCACCCTCTTTTCTGGGCCCTCCCAGAGCAGGAGGCGATAGGTCTCTGGGTCGGGCATGAGCACCATGTCGGTCTCGTAGATGCGGGCGAAGCCCTGGATGGAGGAGCCGTCGAACCAGACCCCCTTGTTCAGGGCCTCCTCCAGCCGCCCCACCGGGATGGTGACGTTCTTGATGGTGCCCAGGATGTCCGTGAACTGCAGGCTCACGAATTTCACGCCGTCGGCTTTGGCCCGGGAAGTGAGGTCCGAAAACGATCCCGCCATCGCTCAACCCTCCTGAGATTATCTCAATAAAAGCAGAGGAGGCTGGAGAGACTTCCAGCCTCCTCGCTGTCGATCGGGCGCGCTCATTATATCATATCTTGACCGTGTTATCTAGCGGCGGGGAGACTCACGCCTTCGGCCGGGACTCTCTCGGGAGGCAACATCACCCCTAAAATGCGCTGCAGGGCCATGGTGTGGCTGCACATGCCCCAGCTAGCGAAGAAGTTGCAGCCGCATTGCCACTTGCCGTCGTGAAAGGAAACGCTGTAGGTGTCGTGGTCGCCGCGGAAGCTGAGCTTGAAGTCGCTGAAGCTGATCCGGTCACGCTCCTCAGCATAGCGCTTGGCCTTCTCGATCTTGCCGTACAGGCTTGAGTGCATCCCTCATCTCCTCCTTGAGTTTTCACCGAATTTTAACCAACATAACCTAAGCCGGGATCTTCGCCGGTCCAAATCCAAGATCAAAGTTCACCTGGAGACCGAGTTCAACCCCCCAGAAACGAAAAAAACACTAGGCGGCACGCGCCGCTAGTGTTTTGGCCGGCATTCCTGAGTGTTCGTTTGTGCTCCTGCCCAGCGCAAGGGAGCACCTCCAAACCATGAAATTTTGTCTAATTATACCCCCAACCCCAGCCCTTGTCAATGGGTTGTTGTGCGCGTCGAGCAATTCACCCAAGACTTGGAATGTCTTGAATTCAATTTTGAACGTCAGCAGATTGATTGGATGGATTCGCATCAAAGGACGCGGCTATGATTTGGCAAAAGTAATCGCTGGTTAAAAAGAGTCGCTCCAGTGCATCCGCCTAATACTTTTCCCCAAATTCCGAACAGTCACAGTCGAATGTTCGGGCGGCCTGCGAGGTGTGCGATCAATCCCTCTAATCCCAACAAATAACTCCGCCATCCAAACCCGACGACCTGGCCGACACACACCGCTGCCAGCACCGAACTATGGCGAAATTCCTCACGGCGATGCACGTTCGATAAATGCGCCTC
>JACQYG010000037.1 GCA_016208345.1 Chloroflexota bacterium | reverse complement strand
TAGATGGCGTTGATGCCCAGATCCAGCAGGTAGTCGAACCGCTGGATCACGCCTCTTAGATCGCCGCCCATGAAATTGTAGGGTGTGGGCGGTGTGCCCCAGGGCTGCACGTTGGCCGGGTCATTAGACGGATCTCCATTATAGAAGCGCTCAGGGAAGATTTGATAAAAAATCGCCTCTTTCACCCAGTCAGGGGTGGAAATCTTGGAAGGCAGCTCAGAACGCTCGGCCATAATGTCGGTTCCTCGCTCCGCGTATGAAAATGGTTGTTTGGATCCCAGCCCCAGCATAAACGCTATCCGTCTCTCTGTGCTACGGCGCCCTCAGCATCGGCAATAAGCAGTAGCTATTAGGGTCGATCTTGTCCGGATCGCCCTCCTGGGTGGGCGTATATTTGCCCAACATCTCTTCCTGCGTCGGCCTCTTGCCCGCCGGCCAGGCCAGATCGATGATGCGGGTATGGTTTGTGTCCAAGGGGCCGCCGCCGAAGCGCCACTGGGCAGCAGTGGGCTCCACGTCACGAACCCTCCATACGCCGCTTTGCGGGAAGCCCTCCTGGCCCAGAAGCACGCCCAGGTAGCCCCAGGCCTTGGGATCGCCACGGCCAAAAGCCTCTTTCGGCACCCGCATGGTCACAGTTCGGGCCACGCTGTCCACGGAGATCTTCAGCGCCGCATCCAGTTTGACTGGCTTTCCGTCGGGCCCGAGTTTATACACGCCGGGCGTCCAGCCCTCGGCCCAGATGGCGAAGTCCCAGGCGTCCTCAGGAGCCACCCGGGCATTGCGGCCGGGCAGGAGTAACGTGGAGCCCGAGCCGACTTGGTGGTCTTTGTCAATGTAAACATCGAGGGCTTGAACCGAAAGGCCGTTAGGGCTCCCCCACACGTTATCGATGGGCCCATGAAGCTTGAACCGGAAGACCAGGTTCTTTCCTTCTTGTCCCGCGATGAATTCATCGATGTCGAAAACACTGGGCTTAAACACGCCATCAGTGGGATAAGTATAACTTCCCGGGCCATGATCATCGCCCTTGGGATCTTTAACCTGGACGATGGCCTGGATGGTTCCCAGGTCAGGGACCACCACCCTGGCAGCACCGGCAGAGGGCGCGCTGGCTAGTTCGGAGTCACCTTTCGCAATGGTAGCCAGGAGATAGACATTGTCCCCGGTTTCTGGCTCGCCCAGGGCCGCCCAGGGCACAGCTAGCTCCAGGACTTTATCTTTGGCGCCAACTCTAACCTGGGCATCTAACCTCTCCCATTCATTGTCGCCCTTGGCCAGGCTGACTGTGGCCGCAGGCGTTCCGGCCTTGAACTGCACCGCCACCTCGTGGGTGGCCCCGAAGCCTAAAGAGGCCTTGGTCTTCTGGCCATACCGCGAGAAGCTGTTGGCCTCTTTCGCTCGAGGCCAGGAGAAATAGACCCCTACGAACAGGTTAGGGTCGATCTCGGTCCAGGGTTTGGCACCATCTAAACGCAGGTAGATGCTCTTGGCGTCGAAGCCGAAATAGCTGGCTGCAACCAGATCCCCTGGCTTTCCCGGGTAAAGCCCTGCCTTGTCCCACTCCAGGGGTTGCACGTAGCCATCAATGTTGGGGGTGAACATGCTCTCTATCGGCCGGCTGGGCGGCGGTGCTACCCGGGCAATGATCGGCACGTAGACGAAATCGGGCGAGGTTTCGCCCAGGATAGAGTAGACGTTGGCCAGGGTGCTACGGTACATCTGGTCGAAGGAGGTGTCATCGCCGGAGTCCTGGTCGGCGCCATACCACCAGAACCAGTCGGAGCCCTCGGCCGCATACATCGTTTCCAGGGCTTTATCGATGGTGGCCTGATCGGCCTGCTTCTGGCCCAGGATGTACTTGTCCAAATTCTCCCTGGTGCGGCGCAGATAATCCCAGCCCCGGTTCTCCTCGTCCTCGCCGATCCAGGTGGAGAAGTCGTGGCTGATCCAGGAGCCGGCCCACAGGTTTTCGATCTTCCTGGTGGCGGGGTGCTTGGCCAGGTATTCCGAGGGAGTGACCGTCTGGATCTGTTTCGTCTCGGTGAGCTTTGTGTACAGGGCGTTCAAGAACTCCTTGCCATCGTTGTCGTAGTACTCCCAGGCGTTCTCGCCGTCCAGGAGCACGGTCACCAGGTGAGGTCCCCTGGCACCCTCCTTCTTCAATTGTTCCTTTATGGCCAATATCCGGCTCAGGAAGTCCTCGGCAGCCTTGGTGCCGTTCATTCCCGAATAGGTGAAGCCGACCTTGTCGGAGATCAGGTGGTCGCGAAAGATGATGGCTACCGGCCGCTCGGCCTGGTATTGCACCAGGTAGGGCTGGTACATCTTATCGGCCTCTCGCACCACGTCCTTGCCATCCCTGGTGAAGCCGTCCATCCCCAACGATTTCGCCTGCACTTCTTCATCGGAGGCCATCCACTGCAGGCCGTTGTCGGAGACCATCTTCACGATCTCCTGGGCCACCGCGCCCTCGGCGGGCCACATCCCCCGAGGGGCCTGGCCGAAGTGCTTCTGGTACTCCTCCACGCCCTTCTTCACCTGGGCGATGGCGTCTTGAGGATAGCTGAATCTGGGCTTGGGCCGCGGGGCATCGCCCATGGCGATCTTGGCCAGGTCGGTGTTGTACAGGAGCGGTAAGATGGGGTGGGCGTAGGGGGTCATGGTCACTTCGATCTGGCCGGCCTTCTGTAGCCTGGTATGCTCGGGGATGACATCTTTCACGATCCTGGCGTGTTCCTTGAAGATGATCAGTTTGTCGGTTTCTGCGAAGTTTTTGTTCTTGGCGATGAGGCCCTTGATGGGCTCCTGAGCCTGGTAATCGAGGTCCATCCAGGCCAGGTTGAACCATACCTGCAGGTCCAAGAAGTCCTG
>JACQYG010000036.1 GCA_016208345.1 Chloroflexota bacterium | reverse complement strand
CTCGGCGAACTTAGGGGCCACGTAGGTCTTGAACCACTTGACCATGTTGGCGTTGACGCCTCCCTCCACGCAGCGGCAGGTCAAGGCGAGCTCGATGGCTGGCACCGGGGTAGCGGTGGGAGGCGGCGGAGGCGGCTTGGTGGGCGTGGGAGGGGCCGGAGTGGGGATCGGCGTCGGCCCACAGGCAACGCCCAAGGTGCCCAAGAAGGTCACCAGGACGATGATCCTCAGGACTTTTTGAAGATTCGACATCTTACACCTCCTCCATGAGGCTTACACTTGAGCTGATCAAACGAACCGGCCAGCTCCGGTGCTGGCCCCTGACAACCGGTCATCCATCACCCCCTTTATCTCCAGAGTTTCCCGAAATCGAGGTTATTGCACTTATCTCCAGAGTTTCCCGAAATCGAGGTTATTGCACACGTGCGCACTAATATTAACACAAAAAAAGGGCGCTTGTCAAGGCGATCCCCGGCCACTAGACGGAATTTGACATGAGGGCAGCCTTCTGCTAGACTTTGCAGTAACAGGTTTGACGTCGCTTCATCTTGTCGCGGTAAGCGTTTGCACACGTGTGCACTATGCTGCCGGAGGTCGCGACAGAACTTCCCTCGGGATTCACCATGGCGTGAGGTGGTGAATGGTGCGAACTTCCATCAAAGACATCGCCCGAAGGGTCGGCGTGAGCCACAGCACAGTCTCCCGGGCACTGCGGGATAGTCCCAGCATCTCCACGGCCACCAGGCTAAAGGTCCTGCAGATTGCCGTGGAGATGGGCTATTCTCCCAGTGCCATCGCCCGGGGACTGGTCACTCGCCGCACCCACACAGTAGGGGTGGTGGTCACCAGCCTCACCGATCCCTTTCACTCTCGGGTGGTAGAGGGCATCGAAATGCTGGCCCAGGATCAGGGCTATGGCGTTTTGCTTACCACCTCGCACGAAGACCACAAAAGGGAGCGGGCAGCAGTGGAGATGCTCTCCAGCAAGAGAGTGGACGGCATCATCGTGGCTGCCTCCCGCATCGGAGGGCTCTACCTCTCGCTGCTCAAGAAGCTCCAGGTACCCATTGTTCTCATCAACAGCCACCAGACCGGTGAATATATCTACTCGGTTTCCACCGATGACCAGCTTGGCAGCTATTCGGCCACCCGATACCTGTTGGGGCTGGGTCATTCCCGCATCGGCTATCTGGGCAGTTCCCGGGGAGGTCACACCGACAAAAAACGCCTAGCTGGCTATCGCCGGGCCCTGGAGGAGGCGGGAATAGCCTTGGACGAGCAACTGGTGTCTATGGGAGATGGCCGGGTCCCCGGCGGGCGAGAAGCGATGGCGAAGCTCCTGGCCTTGCCAGTCCCGCCTACCGCTGTCTTCTGCTATAACGATCTGACGGCCATCGGTGCCCTTCAGGCCGTAAACCAGGCCGGAAAGAAGGTGCCATGGGACGTGTCTATCGTCGGTTTCGATGGCCTGGACGAGGCTGAGTACGTTATCCCACCCCTGACCACCATGGAGCAGCCCCGCCTCCAGATGGGCCGTATCGCCATGCAAATGATCCTGGATGCCCTGGCCGGACGCAAGTCGCCGGCCCGGTTGGTGCTCCAGCCCAATCTCATCGAACGGGCCTCCTGCCGGCGGCTCCCGTAGAGTGAGCCTTGGCACAAAGGGATCAGCAGCACCCTCGGATGCCTCGTCATTGACAAAAGCCAGGGTATCGGCTATCATCAACCTGGCTCTCACCACACTTGACCGCTATGGGTGAATCCCCGTGGGTATCCAACCGCCCGGTGCCGATGTGGTTGGCGTGTGGGTCGCCGCCATCCTCACCCTGATGATACTCAGCTACCTCCTCTGGGATGGCCCCCTTTTTCGGGTCACCCAGCACGTGCTGGTGGGCGTGGCTGCAGGGTATGCGGTGGTGGTGGCCTATCGCGGCGTCCTCGGCCCGAAGCTGGCCCGGCCCTTGCTTACTGACCCTTTAGCTAACTGGCCCCTCTTCATCCCGGCGCTACTCTGCCTTTTCCTCTTGGCCCGGTTCGTCCCCCGCTTGGGGCGGCTGACCTGGATACCACTGGCCTACCTGGTGGGAGTAGGCGCCGCCCTGTCCCTGGGCGGCATCCTGGTGGGGACCATCTGGCCCCAGACCGCCGCAACGTTCGTTTCCCTGGACCTGGGACTTGGCCTGGGGCAGTGGATAAGTAACTTGGTATTGGTAGCTGGAGTGATTTGCACCCTTCTTTACTTCTATTTCACCGCCCGGCCAGAGAGCCTTGGTGGGAAAGCGCTGAGTCCCTGGGCCAAGGCCGGCCGCCTGCTGGTCATGGTGGCCCTGGGGGCAGCCTTTGGCGGAATGGTCACCGGAAGGGTGTCGCTGCTCATCGATCGGGTCTATTTCCTCCTGCGAGACTGGCTAGGGGTGATACGGTGAGAGGTGCCGCCGCCATCGATGGGGAGGAAGGCACAGGCCATCCAGCCCGGCGGGGTGACTGGCGATTCATCCTGGGCTGCTTCGGAACCTACGTCGTGACCACCTTCGCGGTGGTCCTGACCATCAACCCCTACTTCGCCAATGGCTGGGACGCCCAGATCTTTACCGGCGCGGGACGGTCCTTTTTCGACGGCGGAAGCTTCTTCGACCTTTACCAGCGGTCCCGGGAGATCTGGCACGACTGGGCCTTTCAGTATCCGCCCCTGTACGGCCTGGTGCTCTTTCCCTTCGTCTTCGCCGGCGTGCTCTTGCCCGGCATGCCGGATTACGTGCTAATCCGGGTGCCCGTGGTCCTGGCCGACCTGTTGATGGGCTGGCTCCTGTACCGCCTGGTGGGGCGGATTTCGGGCCAGCAGCGACTGGCCCGACTGGCGCTGGCATTCTGGCTGTTCAATCCGGTGCTTTTCTATCAGACGGCAGTGCAGTCCCATCAGGAATCAGTATGGCTGGTCCCCGCGATCCTGGCCTATGCCCTGGCCAGCCGTTCAGGGTGGAGGCAGGTTTTCCTGGTGAGCGCCTTATTAAGCCTGGCGACGACGCTTAAGCAGACGGCAGTCCTGTTCTTCATACCTTATGGGGTATACCTTTTGCAGCAGTCGCAAGAGCGCTGGCGCAACCTGGCCACCGCTGGCCTGACCTTCGTTCTGGTATTCGGCGGCATCAGCTTGCCTTTCTATCTGTATTCCCGGGATTTTTATGAGCTTGTTTTCGTGGTGGTCCCGTATTATCCCGTGCAGACCCAGTCGGCGGTGGTGTGGCTCCTGGGGCTCCAGGAGTTCCTGGTGGAACAGACCCGGAGCAGTTTCTTTCTGCTGCGCTATCAGGCACCCATCACCATGGCGCTGGTGCTGGGATTATCTTTCCTGGCCTTGAGGAGACGATTTGGTTTCTTCGACCTGGGACTTATGGTGGCGTTGGTCTTCTTCATCACTTCCAAGAAGGTGATGGGGTACCATTATCCGATCCTGCTGCCGTTCCTCATCATTTATGCCCTGCCCAAGCAGCGGTTTGACCTGGTGGCCCTGGGGACCATCTACGCCAGTTGGATCATCGTGTCACCCTACTACGCACCCTGGGCCAGCCCGGCGCATTTCGTGCTCTACGCCACGTTAATGACGCCCAATACCATCTTCTTCTTGTGGTTCCTGTGGCACCTGTGGCGGCGGGGTGACCGACTGAGCGTGGGCAGGCTTGACCTCACTGCCTGGCTGGGGGGCCCCCGGACGGTGCTGGCGATATTTACGGTGACCCTGGCCATGGTGCTGGCCTCGCTGGTCCAACCGGCCAGCGGGGCCCTCCTGGCCGTGCCAGATATGCGGATGGCATCGTTGCTCTGCATGGTGTTGATCTTCGGCCTTACGTTGGCCGTGACCTGGACGCTGAAAGGTAAGCTGGTGGCCGGATTCTTCGGTTCCGGCGAGAAGGCCCCCGTGGTCTGGCTCGTTCCGGCGCTGGCGGCCTGGTTCACCCCACTCTACTTCTTTACGTTTACGTTGTCCATGGAAAGCACCAAGGCCCTGGAATTGGCGCTGAAAAGCTGGGGGAAGTGATGGATGGAGGAGCGAGCGGGAGGCTACCATTCGCTTCTGGTGGCTGACATCGGCTCCGCGCGGACCAAGGTCACCTTGGTGGAGTTGGTGGAGGGGAGGTATCGTTTCGTGGCCCGGGGAACTGCCCCCACCACGGTGGGCCCGAAGGGGGTCGTCCCCGGACTGCTCCAAGGCCTGGCGGAACTGGAAAAAGCCACGGGCCGGCGGTTGTCCTCCCAGGGCGGGCTCATCTCGCCTCGGGACGAATTGGGCGCTGGGGTGGATGCCTTCGTCGCCTGCACCAGTCTCCCCGGCTCGCTGAGAGTGGTGGTGATCGGCGCTAGCGGGGACTACTCCTTGAAGGAGGCAGTTCGGGCCGTCGGGAACATCCCCGCCGCGGTCCTGGAATGGACAGCCCCAGATGGAGGGCTGGAGGCGGGACGCCCACGGCGTTGGACGGGGTCGCGGTATGCGGCGAGCCTGGAGGAGCGCCAGGCCAGGCTCAGTGCCTTTGCACCCGAGGCCCTGGTGCTGGCAGGTGGCGTGGACGGCAGCACGGGGACCGGTCTCCTGGCGTTGGCCGAAGCCATATCTCAAGACCCGGGCTTTCCCTCGGGCCTCCCAGTGATCTACGCTGGGGATCGCTCCCGGCGTCAGCAGATCGCCCAGGCTCTGGGCCCCGGCTTTGCTTTCCACGCGGCCGGCAACGTGCTGCCGCAACTGGGAATTCCCAACGGCCAGTACCTGGCCGCAGCACTAGGAGAGTTGTACCGGAGC